>NZ_CALFQK010000098.1:0-122889 GCF_937921195.1 uncultured Salinicola sp. | reverse complement strand
CTGGTGGAGCCGAGGGGGATCGAACCCCTGACCTCCTGCATGCCATGCAGGCGCTCTCCCGGCTGAGCTACGGCCCCGAACAGGATGGTGGCCCGTGACGGATTCGAACCGCCGGCATCCTCGATGTGAACGAGGCGCTCTACCACTGAGCTAACGGGCCGCGGGCGGTTCATGGTGGAGCCTATCGGGATCGAACCGATGACCCCCTGCTTGCAAAGCAGGTGCTCTCCCAGCTGAGCTAAGGCCCCGTCATGAACCGTCTGCATGCCTGGTGCGTCCGGCTGGTCTCGAACCAGCGACCTCCGCCATGTCAAGGCGGCGCTCTACCGCTGAGCTACGGGCGCGATCAGGCGATCATCACGATCAACCCTGCCGACATGCGGCAGCCGATCGAGATCTCACAGGAACACATCGATCCCTGCGCTGCGTCTCGTGATGCTGGACTTGAGAGGATACTCGCGTCCGGCCTTCCCGGACGCATGGAACACGTCCGGGGTCTAGGCGACCGCGACCACCGCGGCGGCGCCGACGACTGCTGCCACGGGGGCAAGGGCGAGACGAATCGTGTTCATGACGATCCTCATAATCGCGGATGCGATGAGCTGTCAACACGCAGATACAATCCAACCGATCAATTCCCCAAAACCCACAGGAGAACATCATGCTGAGCTACACCCCGATGAAGAACCTCGCAGGCATCCGGCTGGAGGGAGACTATCACTCCCTACGCGCGCTGCACGAGACCATCCATCAGATGGCCGGAGACGAACGCATGGAGCACAAGGAGAGCGAGAACCTCCTCGCGCTCGCCTACGACCTGCGAAAGGCCTACGAACAGATGCGCGACATCATCCAGCCGCCCAAGCACTATCCGGAGATCGGAGTGCGTTACGGTGTGAGGATCATCTGGCCCATGCTGCTCGTCCAGACCAGGCAGCTTCGCCAGGCCCTCGCCTGGGGCCCCTCCAGCAAGACGCACCAGGCATGCGCCTACGATCTCGAGGCCGTCGTCGAGACCGCGCTCGCCGACCAGTTCGGTGCAGCGGCTCCCGCGATCGAAGCCAGGATGACGCACCTGAACACGAGGGTCGAGAGCGTCATCGACAAGGTCGATCCGCTCGGTGGCATGTTCTGCTCGTGGAAGAAGAAGGAGCGCAAGGAGCGCATGGATGTGCTCATGGCCGCGTTCGACCCCATGCACGGATCGATGCACGATATCATGGTCGGCAACATGCGGGACAGCATCGCCCCTTCCGAGATCGACTCCTGGCGTGGCCGGGACTGGGTCGACCCCGAGAGCGGGCGGTAGGCCGATACGACCCGAAGGCAAGCACAAGGAAAGGAGAATTCCATGAGAACCGAGACAACGAACGAATCCGAGACCGACCCCATCGAAATGGATATGCGCATGTCGCTCGGGATTCTCGACCCCCGGCTTCTCCACAAGGCCGCGACCGAGCGCTGGCTGTCGCAGGGCGACACACCGGAAGACGCAGCGGAGATCTTCGGGACGCCGGAGGATCCGAACCTGCCGCGCTGCATCATGGAGTTCGTGGATCTCAGCGGGGTCCAGGTCGAGGTCCGGGACTGGAGGGAGGCTCCCCGTCCATCCGCCTAGTCCATCCCGATCTCGCATGACAAGGGAGCACGATCATGACCGCGATACCCGACCCCCTGCTCCGTGCGCTCGCCGACAGGTCGGCCTCGCGGATATGCGAGAGCATCCTGACGAGGGTACACGAGGAGGACGTGCGGAACATACTGGAACGCTGCGCACGGGGCCACAAGCTCGAATACCGGCTGCGCCATGACGACCGGTTCCCCGGAGTACGCAGCATCCACGTCACACCCGGAAACCTGACCGCGTCAGTCAGGTTCGAGGCTCCCGTGGAGATCCGCGGCATGACGCTCGACATCCTGCAGTCGATCCCGCAGGCGGTCCTCACCAGACTGGGGACGAACAAGGACCCGCTCCAACTGGTGGAACATCCCTTCCTCGAGGGCCTGAGGGTCACGAGGTTCAGGGTCGACGGGAAGATCACGCGGATCGGACTGAAGTCCACCAGGAAGCGCCGTACGCTCGGCCAGATCCTCGCGGACCATCCGCGCGCGACAGAAGAGGGATGGAAGACGAAGTGATACGGCCAGGATTCCCTGGAGATCACCCGACAGGATTCCGAGAAAGGAAAACCGGATATGGCGAGAACCACCAACTGGACCAGGCGCGAGGATGCCCGTCTGGTCGACATGCATGGGCAGGGACTCGTACCTACCGCCATAAGCAGGAAACTCGACGGCAAGGGAAGAACCGCCATCGTGACCAGGCTCGTCGAGATGGGCCTTACCCCTAACAAGGCCAAGCACGACTGGAGCGAGGAAGAGATAAGGATCCTGCGCGAAGGATACGAAGAAAAACACGCCATCTCACGGATACGATCCCGACTGGGAGGCTCGCGGACGGAACGCGCCATCTACGCGAAGGCCCACAAGCTCGGCCTGGAGACCCGGGACACAGCAGAGAAGGCACCTCGGCGGAAAGGGAAGAGGGGAAGACCCTCGCATGGCATCGGATCACGGGATCGTAGGATGCTAGCCATGTGCCTGGCCGCCGACATACCTCCGAAGGAGGCAGGCGTATTGGTCCAGGGAATGCCGATGCACCGTCTCTACGACATCTACCGGAAGGCCGGCTGGCACAGCAGCGATCGACGACTGACCGAGACAGGACGAAGACGCAAGGATGTCGAACGCAGGGCGAGGAACATGCTCGGCTGCGCGGTGGACCGGACCGATCCCGTTCACCGCATGGTGTTGACGGCATTCGCCGCGGACATCTGCGGACGGCGGGCGGAGGACACCGCCAGAACGGCACTCCTCCCCATGAGATGGATAGAACGCATACTCGGGCGTCTCGATGTGGAAGGCATATGGCCGGTCACCGTCGCATCCCTGGAAGAAGCCGGTCTCGGACCCGAGGACTTCGAGCGGATGGCGGTCATATGCAGCGAAGAGAACAGGCTCCACGATCAGGAGATGGCCCGGTCCCTCGCCGCATTCGCCGAGAAGTGATCCACCACGGCCGCCCGCCTCCCGGCTAGAGGGGACACTTCCCGGCGAATGGGCTTCTGGGGGTAGACCATCCTACGAAATCACCACGAGCAAGACACAGGGGACAATCATGTATCACAAGAAGACCCGCTTCGAGGACGTCCATCCCGTGCGATGGAAGCAGACCAAGCCATACGCGAAGGACGTCATCTCCGCCCGTAAGCACGCCGACCCGCGGGGCGGCGTGACACAGTCCGAGTTCCAGCAGATGTTCCAGTCCATCATGATGCGCTACAATCCCGCCATCATGCGCCTGCCCCGGGATGACCGTCCCGAGACGCCCATGGACTTCCTGACGCCGGAGCTCTCCCTCTCGACCTACGCGTCGAGCTTCTGGAACGGCAACCGCAACGTGGTCGCCATGGATCCGGCCCTGCTGGACCTTCTGCGCGAGACCGATGCAGGCGACGTGCCGATGGACATGGTGCGCTGGACGCATCCCCTGCTCTACATCGCCCTTCCGGAAGGAAACGGCATCTCCCTGCCAGGCGATCCGAACGAGGTCGACGGGGCCTATGTCGACATGCGGATATCCGGCATCATGCAGATCGCGATCACCACGCGCAGGACCGACGTCCAGCCGCGCCGGACCACCTGGCCGATGACGCCGGAGCCCGTCTACTTCTACGGCGCCGAGATGGAAGCGGACGAGACCGTCGCCGGGTTCACGCAGCGCTGCGTCGAGGCCCGCGTCGCGGAACTCCTCGCCCACGCCGAATCGGGGAATCTCCGCAAGGCCGCGGAAGAGATCAACGCCCATCCCGAGCACGGCAATGCCGCCGGTCGTCATGTCGTATCCGTGGGCGAGCGCAACAACGCGATCCGGGCCGACAGGCACGAGGAAGGCGCGGAGGCCGGGGCGAAGGCACTCGGGCTGATCGTCAACCTGATGTGCTACCTCTCGACCGAACCCGAACTCGATGTGGACTACAGCCCCCGGCCGCCGGCAAAACTCGCCCAGAAAGCCTCGACGGGCAGCCAGCGCGACCGCAGGAACGCGAGGGCCGAGATGCACAGGATCGGCGTCCTGCCGATCGTCGTGGCCGGGCGCAAGGAGGCCGTCGAAGCGAAGGAACGATCGGAAGGAGAAGCCGGCGAGGGGACGGCGTCGCACTGGCGCCGCGGTCACTACCACCTCTACTGGACGGGTCCGGGCCGGACCGTGCCGAGACTGAACTGGGTCAGGCCCGTCATCGTCCGGGCGGACAAGGGAAGACCCGAAGGGTCGCATCACCATCCGGTGCAGTCGCGGAGCTGACCCATCCCATGGATGCATACATCAACTTCGCATGGCGCGATGCCTCGTCACTCGTCTGGATGATGAAGGAGCGATACGGGACCGAAGGCCTTCTCGACTGGTACGAGGACATCGACGAGGAGGCTCACGAGGAATACGAGGAAAGGGCATCCGACGACATATGCCGCATCCTGAAGGCCACGGAAAGCAGGCGGCCTTCCATCCTGGACCGGATCGAAGGGAAGGGGGAGCACGGAACGTCCTGGGCGATCCTCACGTCCCTCTATTCCATCATGGCGCTGGAGCGTGCCGGTTCGGGAAGCCTTCGACGCATGGATCCGGGCTCGTCCTACAGGAGGACCTGCGCGGCGTGCTATCTGCGGGAGAGGAACGATCCATATCATCGGGTGGTGCTGCGCTTTCCGCACATGGCATTCAACACGGCCGGCGAGTACCTCGACATGCCATCCGGTCAGTGACAGGCCTCCAGCCCGCCTCCCCCCAAAAGGCGCATACGGAAGACGGCCCGCTTGCCGATCACGGAATCGCTGTCCTACAAGGACCTCCCGACAGAAGAGGAATACATGACCATGAACGAGAACACGGACCGCATTTCAGGGGTCTTCGGGAAGCTACGCGGATCCGTCAGCTCCGTCGTCCTGGGTATGATCTGCGAGGAGGCCTCCCGCGGCTGACCGAAAGAGCCGTTGAAGCCGACCGGGAGATCGAGGAGCGTGAGTCAGCGAGGCTGGCCATGCTCCCCTCTTGATAGAGGGGAGCATATCTTCCTAATGCTGTCGTCTTGTCCTAAAAGAACACATGAGCATCGCACCTTCCCCGGCATACCATGCCATGATCAACCGGACGATCGATCCGACCGCCGTCCGGAGGGCCTTCATGCTTCCGGCCAACAGAGATCCGTCAGAGGCACATGAGGAACGGCGCGCCATGCTCCACGCAGGGCTATGGCTAGGAGCCGGACCAAATGCCAAGACGGCCAGAACCGCTGCCGAGCTCGGAGCATGCATCGCCACGTTGATCCTCTCGGAGAACCGGGAAGACATCCTTCCCGGCATTGTCAGCAATGACACCGGATTGACGAAGATTGCGGCCGCCTTGTCTGAGGTAACTCAATCGGATGATGCAGGTGTGGCCGAATGGTGGTGGCATCTCGTGGATGCCACGGAGCAACATCTGATCGACCATCCATCATTGGAGGCCATGGGGAGCGGAACCATCATCGGCATGAGGTCGGTCATCATGACGCTCGCGACGCGGTTGACCGTGGCTGCCCAGTAGACCCTGAGTACGACTGCAGCAGAAAATCTCTTGCGAATCTGCCGACTTGGGTGCATAAAAGCCATCGAGGCGAGACGACGCCTCGGGGCCGGCAGTCCCATGCATCCGCATCGTCACACAGTCTACCAGACAACAATCAACCATCTTCGTCCATCCCGGGCAAGTGGTCCAGCCGGCGGTCCCATGGGCCCGAGGAGACGTAAGATGTTCGACAATATCTCAGGCGCACGCCTTGCATCCAAGCGCATCGCGCGCAATCACTCCCTCAAGGCATCGGTCGCGAACGAGACCGTGGCGCGTTATGCCGGCTACAGGGACTGGCACCACCTTACGGCCGTTGTCGGAACCCCCAATGCGCCGGCTGGCACTTTCCATTCTCGAATGACCGAATACCTGCTCGCCCATGGAAAGTCCGGACTGGCTGGCGCCATCGCGGCTGACATCATCCCTGAGCCGGACGGAGACAGAGCCCTTCTGGCCAGCGGGCCAGGAATTCAGGATCCGATCAACGGACACTGGAGTTTCGCATTGACCGGCAGCGAGGCCACAAGGGCCAGGCACATCATCGTTGACGGAGTGGAGGTGAGCACGCTCCGCTACGCCGATTACGTTCAGGACCCGGATAGCCGGCCGGAGAGCGAAGGCGATGGTGACTGGGTCGATCCCGAGGCCGAAAAGGACGAGTTTGGCGTCCCCGACTTTATGTCGATAGGTGCCGAGATGATAGCCATGGAAGCGGTCGTCAAGGACGGACGGAAGACCATCGGCGTTGCGGTCGCGACCTTGTATCTGCCGGGTCGACTCGGCTACCTCGACACACGTGATCTCGCAAACCGGCTGTTCGAGGCCGATATCGGAGACGAGACCGCGATGCTCATGATCAGCGAGGAGGACCGCTTCATCGAGGGCGGGATCCTCGTCCTCGAATCCTTGGTAGTCGACCGTGGCCATCGCAGCAAAGGAATCGCGAGGCGCTTGCTCAGTGCTCTCTCTACGGACATCGGCGAAGACGTTGTCTCGTTCATGGCTATAGATCACTACGGCCTTATCGACGGAGCGGACCAGCATCGCAACAGCAGGGCCGTGAAGAAGCTCTTCTCCGGATCCCTGGGGGGCATGTTCGGGGAGGACGATACCAGAGTTCTCACCCGTGACGCCGAGGACATCGTCCGGCCTTACAACCCGGGCCACATCCAGCGTGTTCAGGATTCGGCCTACGAGACTTTCTCGCGATCTGCGAGGATCGCTTATGAGCGCTTCAGCGCGAACCTGACCGATTGATGGAATCGCCGAGCTGTTCTGCCTCAATTCCAAGAACAGGCAGGACAGTTCGGCAGGACGCAATGATTTCCTACGCGACCTCGATTCAGCCTTGTTTCACCATTCCAACGAGGAAAAGCCAGTGCCCGACACCAACAATGCCGAACCCGCTTTGAGCAACCACGTCGCCCAGAAGGGCTCAGGGACTCTCTTCGCTGTGGCGCAGGTCATGAAGGAGGCACTGTTCAAGTGCGAGACCTGCCATGACGAAAACAACTGCCATCCGATCGAGGACCTTGCCCTGTCCCCATCCGGGGTCGCCGTATGCGCCGAATGCTGGGACTCGCAGCACGAAGACGATATGCCGGAATGGAATGATCTTCCCGATTACGCCACTAAGTTCCGCACTGTTCCAGGATTGCAAAACGACCTCGTCTCCAGGCTCTGCGAATTCCAGGGTCGCATGTACCGGAGCCGATACAATACCGACCCGCGGCCCCACCGGATCGAGGTGACCCTCCAGGACGCCTCCCTCATCCTTGAGGCCGCCCACTCCCTCGCCCGTCTCTCCCGCGTCAACGAGACGGAAGATGACGTTCTGGTCACGTGAGAGAGGGAAGGAGCGGAAAGCGGGCGCCAGCCGCCCTGCACCCTGGTTAGAGGGACGACCGGCTTCCTCGGCGAAATCAAGACCATTCCCGGCTGCTCTTATCCAGATTGCCCAATCCCTTCTTTGAGGATAGGAATTTCTCCGTTAAGGGGCGCCCATGGAACGAAAAAAATCCAAGAAGCACATGGACTTCTACTTCGGCTGTCTGCCGATGATGATCATTTTCTGCGTGTTCCTGCTCGGCGCCTTCGGTGCTTTCGATCGCGACACCGATAGAAGGCAGCATTCCTCTGCTTCAGATGCGGCCCGGAGGGCATCCGCATCGACAGATGACATAGCGAGCGTCCAGTCGTATGAAGACCCTGACCGACCGGTCTCACCCAATTCAGGATCATACGAGGAGGACAACCCTGATCTGCTCGACTACTCGGATCCGGAAAACAACCAGTCACGTCAGTATGACGAATATGCATACCATGATGACTACGACTATTACGACAATGGCTCATATAGCGGATCTCATTCTTACGAAACACCTGGAGAGGTGTGGGTAGACTCCTATGTCCGTAGCGATGGCACACCAGTTCAGGGACACTACCGGACCGCTCCTAATTCAACGACTCATGACAACTGGAGCACGTTGGGCAACAGGAATCCCCACACTGGCGAATATGGAACGCGGTATGGATACTGAAGGGACATGCATGACGATGAAACCACTCCCTATCGCGTAATTTTCATGCTATCTGGCGCCGAATATGTTCGAGGTGCACAATGGCGAAAGCAAAGCGAGAGCGAAGCCTTAAAAACCCCTGGGCGATTCAGGGCGGACAGCTCGTTCATATCTCCGAAGTGCTTCAGTCAGAAGGAAAGCCAACTGAGCCCTGCCTCTGCCCCAAGGAGGAATGCAGTCAGCCTCTAATCCTCCGACGTTCGCGCACAGGCAAGAACCGCAGCCATTTCGCCCACAAGAACAATGACCATCATTGGACACCGGAAGGTCTTCTGCATGCTGTCGCCAAGGAGCTGATAAGGAACAAGATGCGGGTGATGCTACCCGCCCTGAACAACGATCCTGACAATGCCGGCTCCAGAGAACTCGAATCCGCACGCTGGATGCATTGTGAAAGCATAACCGAAGAAGCCTTCATTCCGACCAGGTGGAGGGCCGATCTGCTCGCGAAGGAAGCAAGAGACATATTCGATGACGAGGATTCTCCTTTCGCGATTATCACAGAAGAGGAAACCGGATCCTATCTGATAATCGAGATAGTCGTCACTTCCACCATCACCGAGAGAAAGGTGAATGCCTACCAGAAGGCGGGCTACAGGTCGATGTGCATAGAATTCAACCGTGATGATGTCAGTGACCCCAATCTGGAGAAACTGATCCTTGAGACGGCGCACAGAATCTGGCTTTCCCACCCACGATGGATGAAATTGCGCGAGCGCCAGTGGAGAGAAAAAGAAGAAGCCCGACAGCAGGAAATCGAAGCCGAAAGGAGGCGCGTCGCATCGATATTGGAGAGAATCAGAAGCGGACGTCCTCCTGAATGGGATCCGATCGATGAAAAAAGACTGGACGCCTTCGCAAGAGACATGGGTCTTCAGGATCATCTCGACATCGAGACTCCTTTTGACCACTGGATGGCTGGACACAGGAAGTGGTGGCAGACGGATCTCATGAGAAATCTCATAAGAGAAGGAATGGACCAACGATGGTCCACCCAACGTAAACCACGAGAACACCCTTGTGAACGCGTCAAGGGCTATATCATACCGTTCAATGACGATGAACAGGACGAAACACTTCTCAAGGAAGTGAAAGTTTCTCCTGGCAATTTCGGGAAACGCAATTCGGCCACAGATTTCTTCATAGAATCCCTCATCAACCGAGGCGTTCTAACCGGCAGCACGAGAAGACCTGTGGTGCCGCGCGCACTACTGGATATTTATGAACGTCATAAGATCATAGACAATATCATCCGTCCGCTTTTTCAGGGGCCTGGCATAAGCACGGATATATCCGATCACGATATCGATGAGTGGAAATCGCGACCTCACAACGAAGGCGCGAGACGAGACGCCATCATATCCGGGGGGGCGTCTTACGATGAAATAAGGCAGCTTGCCTTCAGAGATTCGAAGGCACACTATCGTGCGATACTCGACTCACATCACAACGAGCACGGCAAATCTTCCGAGCGCTATCATGGATCAGTCATCTCGTCCGAGCCTGAGCCTCCTTTGCCGGTAGCGCTGGAATCAGTGGTAGAGCGTCCAGATTCTCCTTCTTCCTCCATCTCCTCCTCGGACGATACCGAGCGTTCTTCCGCTACGACTAGCCAACGAGAAATAAAGAAAATCGATAGGTCGACGCTGGGTCAGTATGCTGGTCAATCACCTCGCATCAATCCAAGCCATTCTTCTGCGGAAAGTCCCCCTCCTAGAGTGCGCAAGGTAACCACTGACCCCAAGCGAACAACACCGCGACCACCACCTCCTAGTTTCAATTCCGAGATCGCCGAGCGGATATATGAGGAATCCGACTTCCCTTCCATGGAGGCGAAGAGCAAGAAGATCTTGCGAGATCACTCCGAAATCCTTCCGATCGAGCATCGAGAGGACTATCTAAACGAGAAAATCGCTTCCTTAGGAGGTCTTTCCCGACTGGCTCACACTAAGGACAGAGCGACACTCGAACAGGCAATCAGCGCACGATAAGCCTTGGGACCGAGTGACTGCCGATTCAACGCTTCATCGACGATTCTATGACATGCGGCGATCACTTAGTGACGGCGCGCCGCTGAAGAGAACTTTCTGATCAGGAAAGGTCATCCTATAAGACGGCCCGAAAGGGCTTCGCACATGGGCAATTCATGGCACTACTACGCGTTCATGGCGGTGACCATGCTGATCGGCAACGCATTGTTCGCTTGGCGCAAAGGACAAGGCCATTTCGATGGATTCGGCAAGGGCAAGCTCTTCTTGGCGCAAGGCGTGTGCATACTCGCGCCGATCGTATTGATCGGTATTCCCTATGCGTCATGGTCGCTGTCAGGCTTCCAGCAAGCCGACGCGCGCGATATCGAAAGAATGATGGAGGACAAGTATGTTTCAGACGATAGCATCATGTCCGCGGATGCCGATTTCATCATAACGAGTCGCTCGACCATGAAGGGCAATGTCAGCCTCGGCTTTGTCGACGGAACATCCGATATCGCGAAATGCAACGCAGACATGGGGACAGACGGGAAGTACCTGGTCAGCTGCGAATAAGTTTCCCTCATGTCGGATGAGCGGAATGACCCGGAATACGGATGCAAAGGAATATCCAAGCCTATTGGCACAGATCAATTTTCAGGATAGAAAACCTGAGACAGGGAGCAAGTCATGGGCACCATAATCACCATCATATTGATCTGCGTATGCGTCGGTGCGGTCATCGGATTCATGGGCAGCGGAAAAGGCGAGCGAGCCGCTGGCGCTGTCGAGGGCGGCGCCCAGATGGGGTGTGCCTCAATGGGGTGCATGCTTCAGATCGCAGTATGGCTCATACCCATCCTGGGCGTGATCTGGCTCTTCAGCATCATCTTCGGCTGAAATCAGGGAAAAAGGATTTCTCGTATGGGCTGGATATCAAAGCTCGTCCACAAGGACACTGATCTCATATGCACTCTCAAGGAGCTTCAGCCCTCGATAAGCGCACATGGATTCCACGTGGAAAGAGCCGAAGACGCATTTCTAGAGGGCAAGAGGGTCCAACGACTTCGAGTGCAGCGCGGGGGTCTCAAGCTGATGATGCTCTGGGACGGCGCAATACTGACCATCCTGCAGAAGTTCGATCTCAAGGAAGATCCCGACATACGAGAGATGCAGAACTTCCATCTGCGCAACAACTACTTCGCGCTGGCTTACGGTCTTCCCGGACGAACTCTCATCGTCAGGCATACCATCCACATGTCCGATGACATGCCCATCATCGCAGGTTCGGTGAGGCGCATACTGACCGCCTGGGAAAAGCACCTCGATCTGACAGCGATCGTAAAACACTGAATCCGAGGATGAGCATGACCGAACCACAGATCATCAACAGATTCGATCAAGCATCCTTGGCGAGGCTGATGCAGAGGATCGGCAGAATAACGACTCCCGTCAGGGTCGGGAAGGTGGATGGCGTGCATCACTCCGTCGCCAGTCGCTTCGAGACGCTAGATTACTCCCTCGGCCTCGATGGAGAGACCCTGAAGTTCGTTTCCTTCATCCACAATATCGTCGTCCCCATGGAATTCATCGTGGAATGGAACAATGTCGAACCGGTGGCTCCCGTCATTCGGCTCGAGAGAGATCCGCCGATTCCCGGATTCACCCACCAACTCATACTCAAGTTCGATAGAAACGTGAAATACGGACTGCCGAGCATGACCTTCCGCGGTCTCGTGGAGATCTATGAGGCATCCCTGCGACGCCTTCAGGAGGCCGCCTGGAGCGAGACAATCAATCCCAGAGATTGAGCTGGTGCGCAGAGGATAATCGGAATGACATCTCAGGACCAACGCAGTGTGGGATGGAAGCTGGCCCTGGGGATCATACTGCTTCCCATCATATTCGCGTGGTTCACCCTGCGGCCGGGGTATTCAATACTGGCGCGGACGGTCTCCCTGACCTGGACAGCATTCTACATATTCTCGAGTTGGATTAACCCAGTCGAGCCACCTCGGCAGCAGACGGGCTCATCGGCGAGTGCTCTTTCCTCTCCCGTAATCAACGAAAGACAAGGACATAAATCCAAACGCCCCAGTCAAGGTCAGACCTATGTCGCCAAGCTCGAGAACCAGAAGAGCCGCGTGACTGGTGTTCTGATCGTGGAGGAGGATCTGAACACCGAAACCAGCCTTGCCCTCGAATCGGATCTGATAGACATCCTTGCTCGACGATATCACGAAGGTGCTGACCTTCCTCTTGCCGCCGATCAGGTCACACAACGCAATGCCTATGGCACATGGCTCTCCAATGTTCAGCAGGCACGATTCCCTCAGCTGCGCGCAGCTTACGGGAAGATACTCAACGATCGCATGTGGAAACATGACATAGAAGTGCAGGTGCTCGGCGCTGACCAGAGCGAGGTTCTCATCTACGGAGCACCGCTCATCCGCAATGCCGCGAAACATGCGTATCTGGAGGCCATCATGCCTTCAATTCATCGCTACCGCTTCCGGAAAGTCACCATGCGTTGGCGCAGGAGAGGCGAAGGCACCGAATGGACATTCGAGTCCCCCGACGACCGCGCGGTCCTTGTACTGGAACAAGGATCATGGAAGGAGCCCTGATGCATATCTGCCGTTGAACCCCAGTGCATTCCCATTCTTACAGAAGACCCGCATCCAAGCCTATTGGCAGCCATGAATTTTCAGGATACGTCCACTCGAAAGGGGAATGCCGTATGCCTGTCCTGCTGTTCCAGATATTCATCGTGCTGACACTGGTCATCGCCCGGTATGCAGCGCCCAAGGCAATGATCTACATCGCTGGAGGGTGGACGCTTTTCAGCCTGATCATGATCTTCATGCCCTGGCTGATGATCCTGCAGATCTCGATCATCTGGGGTGGATACCTTCTCCTGCGGCCAAAGAAGTCGAGCGAGGTCACCGTTCGTGAAACCCCCGGGAAGGGAGAGCGCTGGTGATCCTGAAGGCCGCCACGGACCGCTCCACCGATATCGCCGAGCTCGAACGTCTGGCGCGGATACATCCCTCCTGCGCCAAGAAAGCCCAGAACGAAATCGCGAACATACGGAAGGGGAAGAGCGGAGAAGGCACAGCCGCGCACTTCCTCGATCGCGAGTTCCGCGATTCGACCAAGACCGCGGTCCTCCATGACATCCGTCTGGAATGCAGCGATGGCGACTTCGCTCAGATCGACCATCTCGTCATCAACCGCGTCCAAGGCATCGCGTGGATCCTCGAGACCAAGAACTACTCGGGAAACCTCCACTGCAACGAGCATCATGAATGGACGATCTACTACGGCCGGAAGCCCGTCTCCATCGCTTCCCCCGTCGCCCAGGCGCAGCGTCAGGTGATCGCCTTCGAGCGGTGGCTCAGGACCCATGAGATCACCGGCATCAACAAGGTCGTCCCCGTCGTCCTGGTCAATCCCCGATCGGCGATCAACCGCAAGCACCTGCGGCCAGGTGAGAACGTCATCAAGTCCGACAACTTCCGCCAGTGGGTGGACGACCAGACAGAAGCGATCGGCCTCGGTGGCACCCTCATGATGCTCGGACGCTTCGCGATATCCGGCATGGACGAGATGAAGCTGCGTGATCTCGGGAAGCGGATCTGCAAGGCCAACAGGCCCGCTACATTCGACTGGCCGGCGCGCATGGGTCTCGCTGGCGTCGCCGCTAGGCCTCAGAAGGTGGCAGTGCTTCCTCGACGGAGAAAGCTGGCCAGCGCCTATTACTCAATTCCCGAGACAATTCCTACGCCTCATGGCGAGATCACCATCCGTGACATCGGCGGCGACTATGCTGTGCGCAACCCGGCGCATCCCGATGTGATCGAGATCGTGAAAGGGGCATGCAAGGGGAAGGGAAAATGGAACCGGATATACAGGAACTGGATCATCGGAAAGGATGATATAGCAGCCGTCGCAGCGGATATCTCGAAGAAGATCGCAGCTCTCTGAAATCTCATCTATCCAGCCGGTCCGGGGTCCAAGGGGACGTGCGGTTTGGGCTATTGGCAGCGCTGAGTTTTCAGGATAGGCTATCCCTAACAGGGAGATTATGCCGTGGGTAGAATTTTACTTTTCATCGCGCTTGCGCTTAGCTTCTCATCTGCAGCGCGTGCACAAAATCAGGGTCGTGAAATTCGCTATGCCTCAACATCCGATGGCTCAGTCTACTATGTAATTCAAGATAGCATACAGAACTCCTACAATGATATTAAGGTATGGGTTAGGGTTGACCAGAGTAAAAACCATTCAGTCAAAGATCACTATCGCTTAGTCAGGTGGAGCGTTAGCTGTTCAGATAGAGAACTTCATCTTCTAAACTGGATAATCTATGATCACCGTGGAGGCGTATTAGATAGCGACTCTATTTCTCCCAATAACGTAGACCCTGTAGCGGTCGCACCAGGAACGGTTTCAGATTCCCTTTTTCGTTTTGTGTGCAAATCTGATTGAACTCATTCCAATAATCCCTTGTTATCCTGACAATCACCTTCCTATAAGCGTGAAGGTGACACAGGACGAATTTCTCCTCCTTCTCGAGCACGCTGGCCTCGCCCTCTACGGCGAGCGCTGGAAGCGCGCCATCGCCGATGATCTCGGCATCACCTACCGAACTCTTCAGAACTGGCTTAACCGAACTTATGCGGCCAAGCCCGACGACGTGCTGCCCAAGCTCCTCGTCCTCCTCCAGCAACGCGGAAAACAGATCGACGATCTCATCGACGACATCAACAGGGGTATCAATTCATGAGCAAGCTGAACGAGAAGACGCTTATCGACAATCTCGGTGAGTTGGCACAGTCGGCCACTCGGACTCCGGCTTTCCTGGCTGCCTTCCCGTTCGACGTCTTGCGCGCCTACGGAATGAACGACACGCGAATCCGGCGGCTCGAGCAGGGTTATGACAGTGCGGACCTCGTCGGGAATGTGGCGGATCTCATCGTCCCGAAACTGATCCATTACCGCGCGGCAAGCGGTGGCAATCATGTCGACGATGTCATGGCTTCCCTGAAGTCGGAACAGAACCGTAAGAAGACACCTGGAAAGAACGCGCCGCGGTTCCTAATCGTCACGGACGGTGCCGCCCTGCGTATCGAGGACCTGAAAACCGGCGAGACTCTCAGGGGCGACGAGATCTCCAATCTCCAAGCGGAATACGACCTTCTTTTACCGCTCGCCGGGAAGGAGCGCTACATTGCGCCGGCCGAGCAGGAGGCCGATGTGAAAGCAGCTCGGCATATGCGAGAGATCGTGGATGCGATTCGCGCTTACGACCCGCAATGGGCTGATGATTCCCTGCAGGAGGCGCTCAATACCTTCGCAACGCGTATCCTCTTCTGCCTCTACGCTGACGATGCCGGCATTTTCGATCCAGAATGGTCGCCAACCAGCGGTAAGAAGCCGGAGCAACCCTTCGCTTCAATGATCGCCGGCGAAGCTGTTCGCAAGGATGGCTCAGATATGAAAGCTGCGCTCCAGAAAGCGTTTCGAATTCTGAATATGCCGCTAGATGATCCGCATAGAACAAACTTCGCCCCGCGTTTCCAGAGGCTGCGCTACGTCAATGGCGATCTGTTCGCCGCCGATCTTCAGATCCCCGATTTCGATGGTCGGGCACGCCGAGCTCTCATGAAAGCAATCGACCTCAACTGGAAGGATATCAACGCCGACATTTTCGGATCCATGATCCAAGCTGTGGCTGGAGACGCTGAACGCTCCGAATTCGGCATGCACTACACCAGCGTCAAGAATATCATGAAGGTGTTGGGTCCGCTATTCCTCGATCGTCTCGAAGAGGAGCTCGAGGATGCTCAGCGTCGCACCGACCGTAAAGCGCTTGAATCACTTATTGATCGCCTGGCGAATATCCATGTCTTCGACCCTGCATGTGGGTCGGGCAATTTCCTTATCATCGCCTATCGCGAGATCCGCCGTATCGAGCGCGAAGCTCTGGCCGCATTAGGACAGGGTCAGCTCGATATGACTAGGCAGAGCAAGATCAAGCTCGACCACTTCCATGGCATTGAGCCTAACGACTTCGCCTGCCGGACTGCACGCCTCTCTCTCTGGATTAGCCAGATTCAAGCAGATCGCCTCATGAGCGAGATCGGCCTCACGCCTATGCCAATGCTCCCGCTGCATGATGCCGGGGATATCCATCAGGAATCAGCACTAGAGATGGATTGGGATCTCGTGGTTTCACCTGCCAATACAGATGACGGTGACATCTATATCGTTGGCAATCCGCCCTATCTCGGATCCAAGGGAGGCGCACAACAGGCGATACACAAAGCGGAGATGGATCTTGTCTTCCAGAATAGCCTCCAGAACTGGAGAAATCTCGATTACGTTTCCGCTTGGTTCAAGCTCATGGTGGACCATATTCGCGATCATGGAAGTCGTGGCTCGCTCGTAACGACCGATTCTCTTTGTCAGGGAGAGTCGGTTTCGACTCTATGGCCTTGGATCACTAAACAAAACGTCGAAATTTTTTCCGCTCACACTAGCTTCAAGTGGCGCAATTCAGCCGCCAAGAATGCCGGTGTATCATGTGCCATTATTGCTATGCGCCGAAAGGATGACACTATTAAGGAGAAGGGCGACAAGCGCCTTCATCTCGTTAGTGGAAAAAATATCAACGCAGATATCGTTTCGCACAATGTCGAAAATATCAATGCATATCTAATAGATGGCCCTGATGTTTTTATAGAGAAATCTACTTCACCTATGAATGGTTTACCTGATGTCACATTAGGTAACATGCCTAATGATGGCGGCCATCTTCTTATGACTCGCGAAGATCGTGACCGTATCATCGAGGAATATCCAGAAGCAGATATATTCATAAAGCCTGTAATGGGCACGCGAGAGTTGTTGTATGGTTTAGAGCGCTACTGTTTATGGATAGACGATGCATATCTAGAACAAGCTGTCAAAATACCGGCCATTGCACTTCGCATTGAATTAGTAAAGAATGTTCGTCGCAATAGTTCTAAGACACAAACAATAGCGATGGCTGATAAGGCTCATGCTTTTGCCGAGAATAGAGGCCATCATTCTACGGTAATGATAATCCCATGCCACGTTTCGGAGGATCGGGATGTGTTTACCGTCGGAGTCGCATCTGATCTCATTGTTACTAACAGTGCCTTTATGATTCCAAACCCTCCCATGTGGCTTATCAGCATACTATCAGGCCGTATGATGCATCAATGGCTCCACGTTGTCGGAGGCACCTTGGGTCAGAGCACTCGATTCTCTAATACACTCGTCTACAACACTTTCCCTGTCCCCATCCTGACGGATGATCGCAAGAAGGTCCTCGACACCTGCGCCCTTGCCATTCTCAAGGCCCGTCGACCTTATTTCGACGAGGGGAAGACGCTTGCCTGGCTCTACGGCAAGGATATGCCGGTAGAGCTCAAGATAGCACATGAGGCGCTCGACCTCGAATACGAAACAATGTGCATCGGCCGAGCCTTCAACGACGACGCTGAGCGTCTTGCCTGGCTCTTCCGCGAATACGAGAAGATGAAAAAACGGCACGACGCCAAGACCAAGAAACGCTAACGCCGTCACAGGCAACAGGGATACGACGACATGCAGGAACTCTCTACCACTATCCGCTACGGTCACGACGGCGCTTCGACCAAGACCGACTTCAGGGGTATGCGCGCCATGCAGGCCAAGGCCTACGCGAAGCGCGACGAGCAGTATCTCCTGATCAAGTCCCCGCCGGCATCCGGAAAGAGCCGAGCGCTCATGTTTCTCGCCATCGACAAGCTCAAGCACCAGGGCATCTCGAAGGTCATCATCGCCGTCCCCGAGAAGTCAATCGGCGCATCGTTCGGGCAGACCGATCTCGCGACGGGAGGATTCGAAGAGGACTGGAACGTCGCGGTCCGGAACGATCTGTGCGCCATCAGCGGCGATGATTCGAACAAGGTCGGGCGCCTCAAGGATTTCATCGACTCCGATCCCGGATCCGACATCTCGAACAGGGTCATCATCTGCACACACGCCACCCTCCGGCACGCCTGGTCTGCCATGTCCAAGGACATCGACGGAAACAGTATCGCTTCACCGTATTCCGAAGGCAGCGAGTGGAAGGAAAGTCTCGAAGGATGCCTTATCGCCATCGACGAGTTCCATCACGGCTCAGCCGACGAGGAGTCCAAGCTGGGCGGCCTCGTGCGGGACGTCGTATCCAATGGCAGGACCCACATGGTCGCCATGACCGGTAGCTACTTCCGCGGCGATCGCATCCCCGTCATGCGCCCGGAGGACGAAGCTCGCTTTACGCACGTCACCTACACCTACTATGAGCAGCTCTCGGGCTACGAACATCTGAAGACGCTCGGCCTGGACTACCGTTTCTATTCGGGTCACTGGCTCGACGCCATCGGCGGTCTGCTCGACACCACGAAGAAGACGATCGTCCACATCCCGTCGGTGCGATCCGCGACCGCCGGCGATATCGACAAGCTCGAGGCCGTCAACGACGTGATCGGGAAGATCGGGAAGAACAAGGCCGAACTGCAGGAGGCCGGTAGCCCCTACATCGTCGTAGAGACGCCCGATGGCCGCATCCTGCGGATCGCGGATCTGGTCACCGAATCCTCGCAGGCCAACACGCTCGCCGCCCTGCGATCGGTCAAGGGCAAGGATGATGTCGATTTCATCATCGCGCTCGGCATGGCCAAGGAAGGCTTCGACTGGATCTGGTGCGAGCACGCCGTCACCGTCGGTGTACGCGGCTCCATGACCGAGGTCGTCCAGATCATCGGACGGACGACACGCGACGCACCAGGCAAGACGCATGCCCAGTTCACCAACCTCATCTCGGAGCCGGACGAGGCTCTCTCCTCGGTGCGCGAGCAGGTCAACGACCATCTCAAGGCCATCGCGTCCTCGCTCCTCATGGAGCAGGTGATGGCCCCCAACCTCAACTTCCGCACGCGGCCAGGCACGGACACGCCGGAAGGCGAGGCGACCTCGCCCGGCATCGACATGACCAAGATCGAACCTGCGGAGCACAATCCGATCGGCATCGCCCGCGTGACCAATCTCTCAAGGCCTACCAGTCCCGCCGGCCTTGCCGCGCTCGACAAGATGGACGACATCCAGCGACTCATCATCCTCGATGAACGGGTCCAGATGGGAGCCTTCAATCCGGGAAGCCTGCCGGACAACTACGTCCCCGATGTCATCGTCCCCGACATCATCGCGAAGAACTTTCCCGACGTCCCCGAGGAGGACATCCCGGCCCTCACCGATCATGCCCTCGTCGACATGACCGCGCGTCAGCGCATCATGGCGGAAGCCCGCCAAGCGGGACTCGATCTCGAAGGGGGGTCTGACAGCCGGACCCGGGCGGAGGAGGAGCATTCCGAACGTCAGGCCAAGGCGACGTCCAAGACACTCGTGGACCTCTCACGTAATCTGGATATCGGCGAGATCGACATCAATCTCATCCGCTCGGTCGATCCGTGGCGGGACTCCTATCGCATCCTCTCCAAGCAGCTCGACGAGGGGATGCTGAAGCAGATCAAGTCGCACTTTTCGGTGAGACGTCAATCTATGACAGAAGAAGAAGCTAATGCTTGGGTGGAAGACATCAAGCGCTTCCACACCGAGAACAGCCGTGAACCGGACGTCGATGCGGAAAGCCCTAGGGAACGAAACATGGCGATCGCGCTGCGTATCATCAGAAACAAGAAGGCCCAGCTCGCCAACGAGCGGAAGGCCCAGGATAGCGCACAGGGGCGGGCAGATGCCGACGTCGCATCGGGTATCACGGACTGACGCATGGGCAAGCTCGATCCAGATCGCCTCGATTCGCTCGGTGGCATTTTCGATCCTCCGGAGAAGAAGCCAGTCGCGACCAGACCCTCCAATCCGATGGAATCCCGGATGGCGGAGATAAACGCCTTCCGCGAGGAGCATGGCCGCGAACCCTCGGCCGACGCCACGGGGTCCGAGCAGCAGCTCGCCTGGTCGCTCCAGGCCTTCAGGGAGAACCCGGACAAGGTCAGGCAGCTCACGCCGATCGATCATCATGGGCTCCTGACGGCTCCGGTCCCACGCCCGATGACGCTGGCCGACGCATTGGCATCCGATGACCCACTGTTCTCCGACGCCTACGGCCTGTCGGATGCGCCTACCGAGATCGATCAGGACCTCCTCGACAGGATGGAGGAACGACGCAAGGGTGCCAGACGCATCACCGGGGAGATCACGGAACGGCGGCGCTGCGAGGTCTTCGGAGTCTGGAAGGCGGCCTTCGCCAGGCTCCGAGAGGATATCAACACGGGGCGTCGGCGTCTCATCGGCACCGCTGGTGCCCGCCAGGTCGAGAAGGGCGATTCCTTCATTGTCGACGGACAGATCTCTACCATCGCCGACATCCTCGACGTGCATGACGAGGTCGGTCTGCCCCGCAAGCGCCTGCGGGTCGTGATCGACAACGGCACCGAATACGAGCCCTATGTCGAATCATTCAGCAAGGCCCTCTGGCGCGATCCCAATTCGAGGCGCATCGCGGAACCCGACGGGAAGATGCAGGGGGACGGGTTGTTCGCCTCGACGCCCGACACGCGCCGCACCGGCTGCATCTACGCTGCGCGCACTCTAGGAGACGAGCCCCGAGGGTATGCCAAGGACATCCTCAAGATCGGCAGGACAAAGGGGAATCCTGCAAGGCGCGTGGCCGGAGCAAGCAATGACCCGACATTCCTTCGTCAACCGGCGCATCTGGTGCGGCAATGGGACCTGGTCGGATACGAGCCCAAGGATGTCGAGGGTGCTCTCCATGCCTTCTTCTCCGAGGCCGCCGTCCTCCAGGAGATGACTGACGGATTTGGGAAGAAGACGACCATCCGCGAGTGGTTCCTGCTCACCCCGGAGATCGTCGACGAGGCCATCCAGCTCATCCTTCAGCGCAAGATCGGCCAGCATCGCTACGATGCTCAGGAGAAGAAGATCGTGGCGAAATGAAGGTCATCCATGCTAGCGATTACAGCTGCAAGCGAATGGCGGCCTATCTCTCCAGCCTCACGGGCAGCGGCAGGCAATTCCATGACGGCACCATAGCCTCATGGAAGACGGTCATGGGCAACGTACCCATTGCGCCAGCTGAATCCTCTTCCATCCGCGACTTCATCCGCAAACAGGCTTCCTCTGGCCGCTCTGGCAAGCCACTCACACCACAGACCCTGAAGCGCATGCTCGCTGTCATCTCCGATCTGCACGTGAAGGTCCTCGAGATCGCCGATCCGACGAAGCACCTGCTCGTCACCAGCGAGATGAAGGCGCTCTACCGTGAACGCGGCTCACGACCCAAGTCGATCGTCCCGCTACGGCTGAAGGGTGACATTGCAGATATCGTGCGCGACAATCCTCTGCCTGGCTCGATCATCGCAATGCTGCAAAGACTAAAAGACGATGAAAGTGGTTGGGCACTACGTGCCAAGGTCATACTCGGCCTCGGCGCCGATACCGGCCGCAACCGCTCGGACTATGTGCGCCTCAATATCGGTGACGTCCTAACAATGCCGGACGGCAGCGGGCAGGCGACATTCCGTCTCATGCCAACGGCGCTCGTCGAACAAGCTCCTAGATACGTATCTCCCGATACGATGGCATTCATCCGTGACTGGGTGAATTGGAGGGAAAAGATTTCGACATGCTCGACTAAGGGCGATGCGCCCATGCTGGTGCGGATCGACCAGAAAGGCATACCGGGCGGGCGGTTGAGCAAGGAAGGTTACGTCGATGTCTTGCAAGAAATTATTCGGCGCGTCGGCGACGGTGCGCAAGCGAGCGGAAACAGCTTTAGGGCTGGACTGAAGTTGGATCTTGCGGCGATCGGAACGACGAAGCTGGGGATTGCCAATGCCCTTGGATTTAAGGACATCTAGTAATCTTTAGGCCAGTCGTCCTGCAAGCCTAGGATGAATCTGTCTTCCTCTCTCATTGCTAATCCGTTGAGCAACTAAGTCATTTTCCCTTTTCGCAGACGCTAACGAGCGCATTTCTGAGTCGCTGTAATTGCGTGTCTCCGAACCGGGGACCAGTGGCAGCCCATCGCTCCGCGAAGTCGGCGAGAAAGCAGCCCTCCTCATCTGTGAGATGTTCACCAGCATGACCTATCGTCTCCATCCAGAATGTTGAAAACCGCTCGCTATAAACCCGAAATAATCTCGATAACGTATTATCTCTCAACGCCAGAGGTGAGGTCAATAGGCCTTTCGAGCTTCCGAGCGACGTAACCGCAATCACCTTACCGCCATTCTTATGAATGTAACTGGTCAAGCAGGCCAACGTTCCTCCTAGGGTGACCATGTCCTCTACTACCACATAAGGCTTTCCAGGCAAGACCTCTCCTTCGAAAGCCGGCTGCCAGACGAATCTGGCCATACCTGACATGCCGGTCCTACCTACGCGTGCCTTCTGGTGGATTCGATTATCCACCTCACCTCCCAGAGTTTTTTGGAGATATGATGCATAAGCAGCAGGCAATGCATTCATAGATTTTAAGCTCGGTCCAGAGCCATTTATCGAATCATGATCCTCGAAGCCTGGGCTTGGGTAAACGATGATTGGAGCAACTCCACATTCCCAAACAGCGTCAACAATCCTATCAACAACATCTTCTCTGATTATGGCGTCTACCACATCAGCTGCCGCCATATGATCAAGACCTCTTTTCGCTGCGATATATTTCTCCATCAGCTCCTTGCGTGGAATTCTTGCTCCCCCAGCCTTCCCATTGAGAATTTCATATTTCGCATTTACAAAGATGTATTCACAGCCTGACTTAGGCCATGGTTCACGCTGGTGAGGCTGGCTAATGACCAGATTTCCTCTTACAAGTTTCAGAAGCTTAAGAGTGGTGTCATTTTCCTCGGATGCACTCTTAGCTGTCCCCAATGGCATTTCTGATCCCTTGTAAAACCGACAGTGAGATAGCGCCTGATTGGCTGCATCAAAAGAGCCCGTAATCCCTATCCTAAAAACACAGTTATGACCAGCATTCCGATGAAGCCTGATCATCGCTGAAGTAGTCAAACCACCCTCACCCGCCCCTCGAGGGACGAGGGTCCCTGACGGCCCCTCGAGCTCCCCACGACGTGATTAGATCCAAGAACAAGAGAACTGCTCGCATGCCCAACGGTGTGCGGGCTCCATGGAGCGCCTCAAGCGCGCGGCATGCCGTGCGCTTGAGCGAGAACAGCCAGGACGACAACCATTCCCGACATAGACGGAGACACCATGGAACTGACCGATGGAAAGCTGATCGAACAGACCAAGCGACGCCAGATCCTCGCGCGTGCGATCCACTACGCGATTGATCTGCGCTCCGACATGCTGGGAGCCAGCCTGAGCGTCTCATACGATGCCAAGGGCAACATCACCTTCCGCATGGGCGTGACCGAGACCGGCATCGAGGATGCGGAGCTCCATGTTCTGGGCGAACTGCTCGAGATGGCGGATGCGGCGGGCATCCCGATATCCCAAGAGATCGAAGGCGACTTCTTCCATCTCGTGCCCTTCTATCAGGATTTCGGTTTCCGTCTTTCCCTGTCCCAGGAACATGACGACGAGATCTCCGCGACAGCAGCAGCAAGGGAGCGTCTGGAGGATCACGTCTCCGGCGGAGGCCTCGCCAGCGATCTCGTCTTCACGATGCACAGGCAGGCCTGGTCGAGCGCCCTCGTGTCACCTGCGGAGGTCGCAGAGATCAGGGCGAACGGAAACGCGGCTCGGACACCCTTCCACGAGCGCGCCCAGCAGCGCGATGTCATCCTGATCGCGCTACAGAAACGCGGCCTGACATCCAAGGAGGCAGGCTACCGGATAAGCCCCAACATGACGGCCATGGAGGTCGGCATGAGGAATCATGACCGAAGGAAGCAGGGCTGGAACGTGCCTTCCTTTCGGAAGACGTCGTGAATGAACGCTTCGGAGGCACTCGATCACTTCATGCGGGGTCATTCCCCTGCATAGGCAAGGATTAACACATGGACCATGGACAGGATTCCGACTCCCCCAGCAACGACGGGACCACCGGTAATTGCTGCGAGAACACCCCGGGCCCCTACTCCCTCGGACAGGACATATGGCCAGGCGTCGGCAAGACCGTCGAGGAACAGGGCGAGCTAGCAACCGTCCTGGGCAAGCTCATGGGCTCCAACGGAGAGCGCCGCCACTGGAGCGGAGATCTCGTGCCCATGATGCAGGACGAGATCGCTGACCTCCGTGCGGCGCTCGACATACTCGAGGAGCTCAATCCGGTGCTTGCCAAGGAACACCTCGAAAGCGGACTGGACGGAGCGGAATACATGTCCCGACGCAGGGAATGGAAAAGGGATCTCTTCAGATCCTGGCAACGTGGCGACATCCCCGATCAGTGGCCCCGACCGGAGGATTTCGGCCTGCCGCCGAGATGACGTCCTCATCACAGAAGAAAGGAAGGACCATGGATCAGAGAATCTCGGGACCGACGGAAGCCAATGACGACGCCCCGCTTCACGTCACCGTGACCACGCCACGCGGTTCTATCACGATCGACGATTTCACCGATGACGACATGATGGACAGCTTCGGTGATCCGAATGCATTCGATCCCGACAAGACCTACCGGTTCCACATCGCCTTCCACACGGGCGACGACGATGACATCGACCTGCGAGGTCTCGAGCGCGTCGTCCTCAAGAGCTTCAACATCGCGCTGACGGCCGAAGGCTACGAGCGCCTCGCGTATCTCGACGATCACGAGGGCGTCTGGACGAGGATGTGGGGTGCCACCGCGCACAAGTTCGGCCAACTGGGAGACTGCAGCGCGCCGGCGCTCGGCGTCTTCGGCTTCGATACCCAGGAGATCGACGACGAACTCCAGCAAGACCGTCTGATGCGCGTCTGGAAATGGTTCCTCCGCCACCACGGCTATGCCACCGGTCCGATCGAGACGGCGGTCCTCACCCCGGAGGCCTTCGAGCAGACGGGTGACAATCCGTTCCGTCACCGGAGAGACTAGAGGCCCATGACGGCGCAGTATGACCTGCGCGATGCATGTTGAAGATGACCGAAAAAGAATAAGACATCATGTTGGCGTCGGAAGTCGCGATCGCCTGCTTCTCATGCCACGATGCTCGTCCTATAAGAAGGTCACGGCCATTCGTGCAGGCCGATCGCCACGCGTGATGAATCCTCGAGCACGGTGAAAGACAGGCATAGTCGGCGCCCTTCGCGCAGCAATGCCTCGCATCATCCCATACGAGGAATACATCAATGACCGATACCAGAACCGAGATCATCGAGGCCAAGCGCCATGCGAGGGCGGTCTCCCGCAGACGGGGTACCTCCTATCAGTCCGAACTCGAAGCAGCCGCCCGCCGTGAGGGATACGAGGACTGGAAAGGCATGCTCGCGGGAGACAGGCCGGCGCCTCCTTCCCAAGGCACCATCGACAGGGCAGAGGCATTCATCCTCGTCCCCTTCGCCCGGCTGATCGGCGTCGTCGGCCCGATCACCTTCCTGGTCCTCTACGCCCTGATCCAGATCACCTGCCTCGTCCTCAGTCTGTCCATCTCCCGGGACGGCGAAGGACAGCAGGGTGCGGTGCTGGCCCTCTTCGGCGTCATCTTCGTGCTGATGTCAGTCGGGACCTTCCTCCTGGAAGGCCGACCCCGCAGACCCAGGACCATGTTCCCCTTCTACGAGACTATGATGAAGCTCCACTGCATCAGCATCGTCATCCTCACCGTCTTCGCGATCTGCAAGACCCTCATCGCCCCGGATCCGGTGCAGCTGTGGTATGCCGAGAACAGGCCGGTCCCATTGGCCGCATTCGCGGTCCTGACGATCATGGGCTTCCTCTCCTTCCCCTTCGCCCGCGCCATGGCAAGGAGAGAGACGAGCGTATCCGGATCGGTGTGAAGGGACACTTCCCGAGTGGAGGGAAAAAGGGATTCGCTTCGCTCGGGAATACGAACACCACCGGCGGTCCAGGATCGACCCGCCCGGACCAACCAAGGACGCACAGATGGACACGACAACGATCGCACTCGCGACGGGCACGACGCTCGTCATCGCCCTGCTCGCCGCCACGACCGGAAGGGCCCGCACCGCGCCCGCACCCTTCATCATCGCGCTGGTCGCAGGCACGGCGCTGGCATGTATCCTGGTTCCTCGAGCCTTCGGTCACGACGGGTCGGCCGGCGCGTTCATGCTCGTCACGCTCGCCCTGCTGCTCCTCGTCATGCTCGGGAGCCTCATAGCCGTCGGGACCCGGAGGACACCTTCACCCTACGAACCCGAAGGCTCCGACAGGGACGCCATCCACAGGGCATGCGAGGCTCTCGGACGGGCCGACAGGACGATCTCCGCCTTCACCGCCGAGCGCGGCGCCATGCCTCTCATCCAGCGTCTGCGCGATTCCTTCGTCACCACCGAAACCGAGATCGGACACGTATCGGCCGTCGCGATCCGCGATTCCGCGAGAGCCCATCTCACGGACATCGTGCCGACCTGGCATCGTATGCGCACCGAGGCCCTCGTCGACGAGAACGCGGTGCGACCGGTCGTCGACATGATCGAGACACGCCTGCGGCCGTTGGAGGCGGTCGAGGAAGCCGCCCTGGACGTGCACCGGTCCGCCACGGATGCGGTCACCGCGCTCGACGAGGCCATCGAGGCGCTCGACAGCGCGCAGACCTACGAGACCCTCGACCTCGTCTCGGACAACAAGGGTCTGTCAGCCGTCTCCACGATGGCCAATTCCACCGCCCAGGGCCGCGTCGGCGAGGCCAGGGCGGCTATCGACGTGCTGTCGCGCAAGACAAAGTCGGCCATCGACGAGGATCTCGTCGCGCCGGGCGACACCCTCGACCTCTTCCTCGACATGGCATTCGATCCGGGCTTCGACTTCCTGTCGCTCTACAACATCGGCAGACTGTCGGACGCTCGCAGCAAATGCGAGGAGGCGCGCGTCCGGGTGTCGGAGATCGAGGTGCGGCTCCGTGAGCGCCATCAGGAGGCCCACGACGCCGCCCAGCCAGTGCGTGACGAGATCGCCGCGGTGAAGAGACCCTATCACCAGAGGGCCCTGACCGAGATGCCCGAGATCGCCCGGACCTTCGTGCCGGCATGACGGCTGATTGGCCTCGGCGGACGTCCGTCCTATAACCGGGACAGACCGAAGCCGCCGCCGGACGACAGCAGGAGGACAGGATGGCGCTGCACCCCTCGATAGATCGCCCGCTCGATCCCGACCGCATCAACGGCCTCGTCGGCGAGGACCGCATCCGCACGACACGCATGTTCCTGCGCGGCAACATCGCCTGGCATCCGACCCATCCGATCGACATCTCCCCCGAGGCCGACCTGATCCAGGGTCTGCCCACGCACGTCAAGACGGTGAAGCAGACCTACACCAAGAAGGGCAGGCCCAAGAAGCTCACGGTCGACATGGCCTGCGCGCACCAGCTCTTCTCCCACAGTGGTCCGCACCGGCTGCTCGTCATGGTCTACGAGCCCGACTACGAGGAGATACCCGGCCCCGGAGGAGGGACGGTCAAGCGGATCATCCGTCATCGCGACGAGAACGGGAAGCCGGTCGTGGTATGGCGATACGACCGGATCATCGAGATCATCATCCTGGACGGCACCTGGCGCGCGATGCGCGGCGACATCACGCGTCTGGAGATCGGACGCCTACGCTCGCTCCTCCTCGCCTGGAATCCCGAGGTCTCCAATGAGGAGGAGGCCAGAAACGAGGAGGAGAAGGCGCGCGACCGGTTCCACCCCATGACCCATGCGATGCGGCCTCGTCAGGGGCTCGCGCGCCCCAGCATCAAGCTCAACATCGCGCTGAAGAAGCGGAAGGACAAGCCGTCCGAATGGAAGCCGGATAACAAGCGCGTCCAGAGCGCCATCACGCTCGAGGAGTTCATGGATCACGTTCGCGGGGAGGACGGCGGCCGTGACCTCTACCATGGCCGCATCGACCAGCCGCGGGTGACCGAATACCGCAGTGGCCTCGCGGGAAGGGACGATTTCCACGGGCTGAAGCTGCCTTGGAGGACCACCGGCAGGTGGAAGCGACCGATGAAGGTCGGGAAGGCGTACACCAAGGCTGCCGCACCCGCGATCGTCACCCGGCTCGAAGGCGATGCGCGCTACATCCAGGAGTGGAGGGGTGTAGCCGGCATCAGCATACCGGATGGTCAGATCACGATAATGAGGCACGAGGACCGGATGAGGACCCTCTACGCCGACTCGGAGGACGACGAGGTTCTCAAGCACGTCTCGCGTGTCTGCCGGCATGTCGGCGGAAGATGGATCGCAGAGGCCCGGTGCTGGCTCCTCGATCGGGACGCCGTCGTGCGCGCCGTCTCCTCCCTGGAGCGCAGAGCACTCTCGCCGGCGCCGATGGAGAGTCACCTCCGACCCGTTCCGAGCAATCCCTCGCTCTTCAAGTTCGAGACGCCCGACGGAACCGTGATGGCCCTCAGACTCGAGAAGGACAACTGGGTCGTCAAGCCCGACAACCGCCCCCGCGACGCGCGAGAGAAGGCGGCCCTGCAGACCCGCATCGACGCTGCCTGCCGGGCCGCTGAGATCAACTCCGCAGTCGATGGTGGTGCCCCGATCGGGACGTGGTACCACAACGAGAGGCTCGACCAGTGGAACTGGCTGGTATCCAAGGAGCCGCCGGACGCCATCGAACGCGTCGCGGCCAGCATCATCGCCTTCGACCATCTCGGCGATCCGCATCCCGCAGTCGTCCGGATGGCGGCCAGGTCCATGTGACCTACGAGAAAGCGCTGTACAAACCGATCGCCATGCGGCACCATCCTGAAACACGATAACCCTCCCGACGGAGAGGGCGAGAACACGGATTCCCATTGAGGAGGAAAAAGAGTTGGAGAGCCAGGACTTCCTGCACATGATGACCCCGGACGAAGGGGATCCATCCGAGACCGCATCCGCATCAACCCCGGATGGGACGGACGGAAAGACGCGCAAGAAGAAGGCCAAGACAGCCTCGCGCGAACTGGACCAGTTCTACACGAAGCCCGAGGTCGCGGCCGCATGCATGGACATCGTGCGCAGGACTCTCCCCATGGACGAGATCGGCGAATGGATCGAACCCTCGGCCGGGACCGGCGTGTTCTTCCACATGCTGCCCGAACCGCGACGCGGCTTCGACATCGACGAGGCGAACAGCCACCAGGACATCACCATCATCGATGACTTCCTCAAGTGGGACTACGGAGACGTGAGGGCCCCCGTGGCCGTCGTCGGCAATCCTCCGTTCGGCCGCAACGCCTCGCTTGCCCTCAGGTTCGTCAACCGCGCAGCGCGCTTCGCGGAATGGATCTGCATGATCCTCCCCCGCACGTTCGAGAAGACGACCATGCAGGACAAGGTCAGCATCAACTTCGAGCTCGTCGGCGAGTCGGTGGTTCTCGAGCCCTACTCCTTCATCCACGACGGCGAACCCTACGACGTGCCCTGCTGCTTCCAGATCTGGCGCCGCAAGCCGATGGGCGAGAAGCGGAGGATCACCAAGGCCTCGTTCACCCATCCCGATTTCGACTTCGTCTCCGAACCCGAGGGCGCCGACTTCGCCTTCCAGCGGGTCGGAGCAAGAGCAGGCCTCGCCTCCAAGGAGGGCCTCGAGCGCTCCTGGAAGTCGAACCACTTCATCAAGGTGAAACCCGGCGTCGACGCGGACGAGCTCATGGAGCAGTTCAACTCGATCGACTGGAGCTGCATCAGCGAACGCACCGCCGGCAACCCCAGCATCTCGAAGGGGGAGATGATCGCCGGCATCTCGGCCATCAGGCCGCCGGAGGACAGCATCCACGCTCCTCCGCCGAGCCTGCTGTGACAGCGAGCCTGCCCATCTGATTTGTTCCTGATCCATTCCCGTCCTAGAAGAGGTCATCTCCAGCAGGACGGGAATGACATCGGATGGGCAACGGGACCACGAACACCAGCCAGCAGCACGGCACGGACTGGGAGAATCTCGTCAAGACCGCCTGGATGTTCGACGGCGCCTGCAACCATCACCGATCGGGTGTCGCCCGGCACGACATCGAACGTCGTTTCGATCGGCGCTTCGGACTGGACACCGCGGTCAAGGCCATGTCCGCCAGGAGCGATTCGATCGGCATGGCGGATGCTCCGCGCTTCTTCGAGATGGCGATTCATCGCCGCCTCCTCGTCGGACAGTGGGAGCAGGTCGACGAGGATCGCAAGGAATTCGTCCGGGTCCACGAGTTCATCCTCACGAAGGCCGTCCATCGCGAACTCATCAGGGACATCACCGCTTCGCAGGTCCTGCGCTACCACAACATGATCGCCAATCGCGGCGAAGGGCCGACCGCCGCCGATGCGGCGCGGGGCGACAAGAATCTCATCCTGGAGGAAGTGAAGGGCAGGCACCATCCGGCCCTGCGGTTCGACTTCAAGATCGACAGGCATAAGCAGAGGCGCCTTCAGGTCTCCCTCTCCCTCTCCGGCCTCATCGATCTGGTGAAGGACATGGACGACTATGTCGGCCTGGACAGGGAGACCCAGCCCCTCCATGTCCTCCATGACGAGCGGTTCTGCCAGTATCCGCTGCCCATTGCCATCCTCTCCCCGCCGCGCGTGATCGTGCCGAAGGCTGCAAAGCAGGAGAAGGCGGACAACGAGAACACGCTCTTCGACTGTGCCGAACAACGCGCACCGGTCGGCATGGTGACCGCCGGGCGCTCCCCGGTGAGACGGGATTCGCGCATGGACGAGGATCTGCAGAAAGAGCTGTTCGGGTCCGCCTAGGCAAATCCGCGTCCCTTCCGTCTTCATATCCGAGGAAGATCAGGCTGATCGTCACTCCTCCATCGCCACGCCCGTAGAAGCGAAGGAACCCGCCATTGAAAGAGCTCGTCCGTACTCCCGCGCCCGTCATCGCCATGCTTGTCATGGCCTGCGCGGTGCTCGGAGGCTGCGACAGCCGTCCCGACACCGCCGAATGGCGCAAGACCTGCATCCGCAGCCATAGCCAGACGACGACCGAGGTCGGCACGATCATCATCAACGGGAACGTCCAGTCCATGGTCCGACCGGTCACGAGGCAGGTGTGCGACGAATACGCCAGCATCTGTGTTCCCGGAAAGGACGGCACGCATCGCTGCCCCGAACTCGAAGAATCCCCTGATTGATCCCGACGGATCAGGATGTCCCGAAACCCTCTGAAGAAGGAAAATGCCATGCCACGCCATGCCCCCGTCATGAGCCAGGGCGACCTGCGCCATATCATCATCGAGAAGGCGATCGCCAACGACTACGTTGAGGAATACGGGGAGATCGATCCGGAATCCCCCGACGTGACGAACCTCGTCCACATGCTCCTCATGGAGGACCTCGTTCCCGAGGTCGAGAAGGACTGGTCGAAGATCGACTTCTCGACCGAGAACATGGATGTCATCGCCGAGAAGATCACCCCGGACGGCGTTCCCTATCTCCTCATCCGCGCCGGCGGCGACTGGGAGGCACCACTCCAGTGCATCGTCTATTTCGATGGACGGAAACTGCGCGGCTACGTGCCCAAGGACGGCAACAGCTACAACCATCGGGCCAAGGCCGCCTTCGGCAACAATGATGATGATGCCGAAGTCGCCACGAAACAGTTCGGCAAGCCCTTCCAGCAGGGAGACGGTTATTACGGTGCGGAGCCGGACATGGCTCTTGTCGAGCAGGATATCGCGAAACGGATCGAGGCCAAGGGCAGCTACGAGCACGACACGAAGGAGGTGGTCTCCAACGCGCAGAAGACCGCGGCCAGGCAGGCCGAGATCGAGAAGGACCAGGATCTCAGCGGAGACATCACCAAGGACATGGTCCATGCCGAGATCAGCCCTGCGGCCGGCGGTTCCTATGTCGAGTTCAAGCTTCGCTCATCGGGACGCATGCTCAAGAAGGACGAAGCCGAACGGGTCGTCGGAGTGCCTTCACAGCTGGAGAGGAAGGAAGTCTGCGGGAATGTCCTGTGGTATGGTCCCATGGGATGCTATCCGATGCAGATGCTCGCCCTCCTCGAGGCAGCCGGATTCGAGAAGGCTCCGGACAACGACCTGACGCCCTACGAGGGCGCAAGGACCCACGTCATCAGGCTGTGACGCGGATGACCTCTGGATCCTATCGGACGGGCCTCCTGCTCGTCGATCCGCTGATGAATCGCATCATCAGGGACATGCGCATCGGGGACATCTTCTCCGGGCTGATCCCGATGGGAAGGATGAAGACCCCCAACTACACGATGCATGCCCGCGGCTGCCAGATCCTCGGGAGCGTCCCGCACTGGGCGCCGCAGTTCCGGGCCCACTTCAAGGACGATCGCCTCATGGTGGACAATCTCTACGCCATGCCGGTCGGTCATCCGACCATCGCCTACAGATGCACGGCGAACAGGATGACCGTCATCATCGATGCGACGGGACTGCCCGAGGTGGCCCTGCACGGATGCACGGGACGGCGGTTGAGGGACATCGTAGGGTGGGGCATCATCCCGGACGACCTGATCGTCTCGCGGTCAGAGCACCGGCCACTTCCCGAATTCCAGCCCTCTCCTCTTCCGCGCCACTGCAAGCAGACTCTCCTCACCGACCAGCTCGTCCTCACGATCGAGGACTTCGCCTGGAGGGAATACGATCCACCCGCAGGGGAGAAGAGACATCTCCCCTCCTGGCCCGGCGGATCCTTCGAGGTCGCGGACGGGCGTATCCATTCCACCCTGGCGGAGCTCATCCGATCCACTCACCCAGAACCGGTCGATGCCGAACTGGTCCACCAACTCTCCATCGGAAATCCCTACGTGGTCCGCCTCAGGATCGAGAACGCCTTCGAACCCGGAGGTCGCGGACATACCCCGCATCTGTGTCTCAGGCGGACCATCACCAAGTATCCGACACACGCTCACCTCAGGAAGACGAAGGGCTCGTGGATCAGGCGCCGGACGGACGAGGGCCTCGGCAAGGTCGTCGAATGGATGATTCCGCTCAGGCACCTGACCGAAGAGGCCGTGGAGAACATCCTCTCCTCCTACCACTGCGTCATCACGGAGGAGGACAGACGCCTCGGAGCGTATCGTATCAGGGGCGGACCGCCCTACGGCCTGGAACACAGGCTTCACGGAGAGGAACAGTCTAGTCTTTCGTCGAGGGGCCTCGGGAGCCTCAGCAACCGTCAGGGCAGGAAGACCTTCGAATTCATCACCTGAACGGATCACGGATGATTGACAGTCCCGTCGAACTTCCCCATACGCCATCGCCATGAACCACCAGTTCACCCTCTCAAGTAGTCTCTCGTCCATCATCTGACGGGTGGATGACCGCTGCCCGTCTCCAAGGCGAGTAGCGCACAGGGTGCAAACCGGTCTGGAAGGCCGGGCCGTCCGAAAGGTCGGGGGTTCGATTCCTCTACTCGCCGCCAACTCTCAGGAGCGCATTGCCGGTTGGTCGCCGGTGCCCGCCTGCTAAGCGTGGTTGAGGCGAACACCCTCACCGGTTCGATTCCGGTGCGCTCCGCCATTCTCTTCCAGTAACCGCGAAATCGGATGCATCTCCGATGGACGCGGACCTCATTCTAGTGCATGGATACCGAACAGGGTGCCGGACGGCACCGCGGGGCCGGCAGTCCCTAGCATCAGCACCGTCCATCAGAACCAAGCACGACCATCGAGTCCCACGAAGGCCGATGGACCAGCCGGCAGTCCTCCAGGCCACGAAGGAGACTCGCATGTACGATAGCACGAACGGTGCCGCGATGGCGGCCAAGCGCGTGAAGCGCGAATTCGACATCACTCGCTCCCATGCCCAGGAACTGGTCGCCCGCGCCGCCGGATACCAGGACTGGCACCACCTCACCCGCGTCGCCGACACCGCCGATGCGACGACCGCGGAAGCCGATCCGGCCCGTGTCTCCGAATATCTGCAAGACCAGGGCTTCGCGGGAGTCGAAGCGCAGAATGTCATGGACATCGCACGCGTCCGGCAGCCCGTATACTTCCTCAGCCACTTTCCGCGCGACAAGGAGTTCTACAGGGACGAGGACATACGCCCCTTTCTCGAAAGGGACATCGAGCGCTTCGCCATCGCCGTGAAGGGGGTGAACGGACTGCTTTCCTATGACGAATGCGATCCCAAGACGCAGGACGACGAGGAGCGGGACCGCTCGGTGCATCTCATGGAGATCCGGGAATACGGACCCGTGACCGGTGCCGAGGACATGACCCCGACCGGTCATCTCATGGCCACGTCGGAATACTACGCCTCCACCTACTGGAGTCTGATCCCCTCCTCGACCGACATGGCCTCCGCATCCTTCGCGGTCCATGGCACGCCTGATCGGACCCGTGATCCCGCCTCTGTCGTCAGGACGTGGAAGAGGGTCTCCGAGGAGGCCGTGGATGTCCTGCCCGACAGCATTGCGCAGGAATATGCCCGCATCTGCAAGAGGGTGGCGGACGAGTTGAAGGACCATCTTCCCAGAGGAAGGCGATATCACATCAGGATCGACGCGCTCCATGATCTGAGTGTCGAGGTCGTCTCGGAAGGATACATCGGACACAGCCTCGACGAGATCTACGACGGCTATCAGATCGAACCCGGATACGCCGCCCGCGTGCTCCACGATCTGCCCCGCGCCTTCCGCATCGACGAGCGCTTCACGAACAGGCATCGTCTCTTCCCCATCGAGGGGCTGACCTACGACGACAGCATGGCGGATGCCACGCTCTACTACATCGACGGCGAGGAGATGGCCTTCGAGGACTCCCATTCGTATTCGCTCCAGCCCATGAGCGAGCGCATCGAGGTCATCGGCACCAGCGAATCCGGTCCGTCAGCGGGGAGTCCGCTCATCTCGAGGCGTGACCTCATGAGGGCGGAGCTCGGCAACACCGAGGAGTCGACCCGGCACTGACGGAAAGGGTCCGGGTCGGCCGATGAGGGCGTCGGCCCGGATGCCCGACATGCGGGCGAGAGATCATAGACAGATCCCAAGGGAAGGAAAACACATGGAAATCGGACAGCTGCACCGCAACCGCCTCGACCTGGTCATGAGGGACATCGGCGCCAGGGACTTCGACTACAGGCAGAATCCCAATCCAGACATGATGCAAGTGACCTTCTCACCGGCGGAGATCAAGGACGGCTACACGATCGTCGGTGCGACCTTCTTCGACATGCGGCGCAAGTGGACCGACGCCATGCGCCATCGAGGATTCGAGCTGACCATGGACAACCAGGGATCGGTGCCCGTCATCCTGAGCGTCAGGGACATACTGCCCGAAGACTACGTCGACGGAACCATCCTCGGCCTCGATAACGACGGCTGCATCCTCCAGTGGAACGACGAGGACCTCGAGATCTACAACTGCGGCGAGACCCCGGATGAATTCGGAGAGGATAGCATCACACCGGACGAGGCAAGACGGATCCAGGCCGATGCCCGGGCGATGAAGTCCCGCATTCCCGAGCCGTCGGTAGAGGCAGTGCATGAAGCCTGATCACGAGGTGGATCAGGATGAATTCAGGAGGATGATCGCGAGAAGGCGCATCCACGCAAGGATCACCCTGATCGCCCTTCCGATCGCCATCGTCCTGACGACGATCTCCGTCCGCATCAGCGGTGCGCTCGGACCGCTCGATGCGTTCGCTCTCGCGTTCGCCGCCGCATCAATCACCATCATCATCATGAACCGCAGGCGCAGGCCTTGCGACAGGAACTGACCGAAACGACACGACATCCACGATACCACGAGGAAGGAAAAAGACTTGAACGACCAGACCCCCGATTCGCTCATCCCCTACGACGAGATCGTCCAGGACGCCCTGCTCACCGTGGTCGGCCGCAGCCTCGACGCGGTCATCGCCGCCGGCGGGCAGATGCCCGGTGACCACCACTTCTACATCACCTTCGACACCCGCTTCCCCGGCGTGGAGATCCCTCAGCATCTCAGCGAGCGCTTCCCCGCCGAAATGACCGTCGTCCTCCAGCATCGTTTCCACGGCCTCGAGACCAGCGAGACCGGCTTCAGGGTCGGACTGGCCTTTAACAGCGTGCCGGCCGTGCTCAGCATCCCCTATGCCTCGATCACCGCCTTCGTCGATCCCAGCGTGGACTTCGTCCTGCGCTTCAGCGTCGATGTGGAGGACGAGGCCGGAGACGAACGCGGAAACGGTGAAGGCAACGTCGTGAACGTCGACTTCGGTCGGCGCTGAGGCCATGGACCGAAAGAAGATCGCGGAACGCATCCGGGCGCTGAGGGCGAAGACCGAGGCGAACGGATGCACCGAGGAGGAGGCGGCCGCCGCTGCGGCGATGGTCGCCAAGCTGCTCGAACGATACGGCATGACGCTCGACGAGACGGAGATGCGCGAGACGGGTTTCTCGCGCGAGCGCCATGCCCAGGACGATCTTGTCGGACGGTGCATTCATCGTGTCGCCTCGGCAATCGCCTACATGATCGACATCCGCTACTGGGCCTCGAAGCCCGGAGAGGAGCCCGCGATCACCTTCTTCGGTTTCGATCACGAAGTGGAGATCGCCTCCTACCTCCTCGACATCTGCCGCAACGCCATGACCACGCAGAGCGAGCGCATGGGAGGCGAGTTGCGCCTCCTCCGGGAGAACGTGAGACGTCGGCGCATCACCGCCTTCCTCGATGGCATGGCCGACCGGCTCGCCCAGCGCATCAGGGATCTCAAGCCGCCGACCCCGACGGGCACCGGGCTGGTCGTCCTGCGCACCGAGCTCATCGACGCGGAACTCGACCGACTCGATCTCAGACTCGAGAAGAAGAGGGGCAGGCCGTCGCGCAGTCTCGATGAGGAATACGGCAAGGGACGCGCCGCCGGAGACCGGGTCGCTCTGAACAGGGGAATAGGACGGAAGGAAAGCGACAGGACCCGTCTCACGCAGGAAGACGATCCCGACTAGGAGAACCACTTCCAGCGGAAAAATACCGAGGCCTCATTATCAGGATTGTCAATTTACCCTTTTCGATCCAAATGGAGTGATTCCTGTATTTTCAGGATGGGGAACCCTCATGCGCATCCGCTTCAGTACTCTGGCATCCACGATCCTGGCCGGGGCCGTCATGGCCGCTGCGCCATCAACGCCCTCCTTCGCCCAGCAGGCCCAGGCCGATGCCGGAAGCGACGTCCTCATCATGCGGCGCAAGATCTCGGAGCCCAATACGAAGCCGCGCGGTCCGGACGGCCAGCGCGTGGCCACAGGACTCGGCGATGTCGGCCCCGGCATCAACGCCTATCGCGCGAACGGCGAGATCAAGCTGGCCGTCTCGACGCTCGGCTGCCTCAAGAACGAGACCATCGTCCCCGAGGCCAACTGCACCGGCAGCAAGGGCGGCGTCGAGATCGGCAACGTCTTCCCGTTCCCCGCGCGGATGGACCCCGATCTCAAGGCCGTGCACGTCACACGCGAGGCGTTCGCAGGGTCACTCCCCTACGCACCTCCGGCAAGCATCGACACGCTATGCGAAAGCCGCATCGGCATCGGATCGGAGAGCTGGCGCCTGAGCTGCGATCCGTCCTCGATCGTCAACCAGTATCAGAAGTACATCACCCGCTTGGGCGACCCCGCTTCCTATTCCTCGCGTTTCCCGCAGAGTCTCAACGCATCGGTCGAGGGGAATTTCGTCAATCTCGTCGTCACCGACTATGGCTGCCGCAGCACGATCACCGGCACCGACATGTCCAGGTCGACCTGCAGCTCCATCAAGCGCGAACCCAATCTCTACGATGTCGTCAGCCTTCCCGCGGAACTCGTCCCGCAGCTGCGCAAGGCCTACGTCACACGCGATTCCCTGAAGGCCCAACTGCCCTATGCCAAGGCATCCCAGATCGATGCGATCTGCACTCTTCCCGTCAGGATCCAGAACCAGGACTGGAAGATCGTCTGCGGGACGGCGCAGGCTCCGGAGAGCTATCTGCGGACGGTCTACTCCCTGCAGGATCCGGTCAGGGCTCCGGCATCACTGGGTAACGAGACCCGGACAAGGAACAAGCTCGGATCGACCAGCTTCGACTGGATGACCAGCTCCACCACCTGCGTCGATACCGACACGGGCGCCATCGTCGCCGCCAGCAACTGCCAGTATCTGGCCTCGGGAGCGAACATCTACGACATGATCTCGGTCGGCGCACAGCAGGTGCCGGAGTTCCGTGAGATATACTTCGACGCACAGGATCTCGCCGATCTCGCACCCTATCTCTATACGATCGAATTCACCCAGAAGACCAGCTTCTGCAATGCGGGCGTGCAGCTCGGTCTCCATGACGAGAACGGGATCAAGCACACCTATACCGCCAGGTGCGGCGAGCCGGACAAGCCGGCCGATTTCCAGAGGGTCGCGCAGAACCTGCGGGACCCTGCCTATGTGTCCTACACCGGTGCGAACACCGCGAGGAACGACGCGGCGCGACAGGATTTCGACTTCGTCGTCCAGAGCACGCTGTGCTGGGATTCGGCCAAGAACATCACGGTTGTCAATGCCAAGTGCCAGTATCTCCCGACAGGGACTTCCATCTATGACATCGCGACGATCCCTGCGACCTACGTGCCGAACCTACGTGAGGTCTACTTCAGTCTGAACGATCTCAATTCGCTCAATCCGCGGGGCGGGCGATTCGGCTACAACCAGTACAACACCGTGACCTCCGCCGACCTCTGCACGGGCGGATATCCCGTCATGGTCAGGGAGAACGGCAAATCGGTCGAATACACGGTCAGGTGCGGGACACCGGAAGACCCTGCGCGCTATGAGCGCGTGGGGCTCACATGGCGGGATCCGATCTACGTCAATTATCCGGGTGCCAACACCAGGCGGAACGAGAGCGGGCGTGATGAATTCGATCTCGTCGCGCAGTCGACGCGCTGCTGGGACCTGACCGGAAACGCCGTCGTATCCGATCTCAAGTGCAAGTATCTGCCCCAGGGCGTATCGGTATACGATGTCGCCACCCTGCCCGCCACATATGTGAGCGATCTGCGCGAGGTCTACATAAACCAGGCCGACGCAGCGGCTCTGATCCCGCGTGGCGGCAACTTCGGTTACGCCCAGTACAACCAGACGAGCCTGTCTCAGCTCTGTTCGACGCCCCAGTCCTTCGGAGTCGTCGAGAACGGGAAGGACACCCAGTATCTCCTCAGCTGCGGAACGCCGGACAATCCCGCCAACTACGAACGCGTCGGTCTTAACTATCGCGACCCCGCCTATTCGTCCTACACGGGAAGCAATCCGCAGAGGAACGACACCTCACGCACGGAGTTCGACTTCATCGTCTATTCGACCCGGTGCTGGGACCTGTCGGCGAACAAGGCCGCACCGGATCGTAAGTGCAGCTATCTGCCGAGCGGAGCCCTTCCCAACGACGTCGTTCCGGTGAAGGCCGATTATGTGCCCGAGCTCCGAGAGGTGTATTTCGATCGGGACGAGATCGCCGCCCTGATCAGCCGTGGGGGCCTCTTCTTCTACACCCAGTACAACTCGATGAACCTCAACGACCTGTGCAACGGCGCGAACGGCTTCAGTGTCCGCGAACAGGGCGTGGGCCGGACATACACGGCACGATGCGGAGCGCCGGACAACCCCGCGAACTACGAGCGCTTCGGCTGGTACTTCGGCGATCCCTATACCGTCTACACGACGGGATCGGATCGCACGCGAAACAAGACAACGCGCAGCGAGGTCGACTTCACGGTGCATCGTACCAACTGCTGGGACAAGTCGAAGAACGCCTTGGCCTCGGTGACGGCCAAGTGCTCCTATCTCGCGGAAGGTCCTTCGCAGTATGACATCAGGACGATCCCCGCGACCTGGGAGGTCCCGACACGCGAGGTCTTCGTCAAGAGGTCCGATCTCGAGGGCCTCCTCGCTCATGGCGGGGGCTACTACATCAACTACAGCAACTACAGCGTCGCAAGCCTGTGCACGGCCAACCAGACCATAGCGGTCCAGGAAGGCACCACGACGCGCTCATACAGGCTGCGCTGCACGAACTGATCGCATAATCCCGATACAGCCCGGAATGAAGACGGGGCCACGACCATGTCGCGGCCCCGTCTTCGCATCTGGGAGGAACGAATCCCGACAGTCCATGCCGAAAGGAAAAAGAGATGAATGTCCAGGACGACCACGCCCCAGAGAGCGATCCGCTTTCGCGGCTTCCCTCTCCCGAGCCCGGGGAGGTGCGCATCGTGGTCCTCGATGGCGCAAACACCTTCCTCGCCCATACCCAGAGAATCCGATGTGACGACATCATGGACGCATTCGAGAAGCGCGCCGGACTGACACAGTCCGCACGAACGAGCCGCGAGACGCACGCATCGATCAGGATCGACGTCGCACGCGGCCTCAGGATGCCGGATGCCGAGGCGCGCTTCACAGATGTCCTCGCGGCCGCCGTCATGTGGCTCGCCATGAGGCACTGGTCCGACGGCCGGGCCATCGCACGCGGCGTGGACGACCTCATCGAACAAGGGCGGACGCCCGTCATGACCGCGGCCATCGCGGATCCGGACGGAGGCAGGTTCATGCCCGACACGGCCTGGTCCTTCATGGTCGGAGAGCGCATCCATGACGGCCGCGACCAGCTGCGGACAATCGGACCGGAGGAGGTCAGGATCATCGGAGGCGGGACATGAGCGATCCCGGTCTCCACAGGCGCCAGTCCATCCTTGTCAGGACCATCGCGCAATCGATGCGTGCACGTCTTCCCTTCATAGGTGTGACCATCCACGTCGAGACGCATTCTCCCGGCGTGATCACCTTCGCGGTCCGGCGACATGCCGATGCACGCCCCGGGAACGGGGCGCTCGCGATAGGAGAACTACTGGAAGCCGCCGACGCGATGGGGCTCGAGGTCATGATCGATGTCAGGCGCACGGACGAACGTCTGCTCGGATACTACCAGGATTTCGGATTCAGGCTCGTAGACGGCGATCCCGCACGGGAGGCCGAAGAAGTGAGCGCGATCCTGCGCGAGAATCGCGAATGGAAGGAGAAGGGACGCGATCTTCGCGACCTCGGTGTCATCAGCATGCATCGCGACCCGTGGGCCAGTGCGCTGGCAACTCAGGAGGAGATGCATTCCATCATGGGCACCCTACCTGCGGCCAGGACCATCCAGGAAGAGAGAGCCCGGAAGCGGGACGCGCTACTGGCTCTCCTGCAGATGCGCGGGCACACGGCCGACGGAGCCGGCAGCAGGGTCAGTCCGAACCTGTGTGCGGTGGAGGTTTCCAACAGGATGAGCGAAAGACGCAGGACGGGCTGGAACATCCCGTTGTTCACGAAGACCGCCGAGGCGGCCTGAAAGAGGAGAAGAGCATGGAGGACCTGCTCACCAAGGAGAAGACCCGGGTCGATGTGCCCCGGAACTACAACGTCGTCATGATCAACGACGACTTCACCCCGATGGACTTCGTCGTGGACATCCTCGTGGGCGTGTTCGGGAAGACTCTGAACGAGGCGCTCGCCCTGACTCTCGAGGTCCACAACAAGGGGAGAGGAATCGCCGGCACCTACACGCGGGACATCGCCGAGACGAAGGTGACCAAGGCCATGGACATGGCCAAGGCCGAGGAGCACCCCTTCCGGGTGGAGGTCCAGCCTGCCTGAGGGCCGGTCGTCCTGTCGCCACGTCTGCGGAAAAATGCCATCGCGGCGTTGTCCCGATCACTCTATCCATCCTACAATGGCGGGCCGCACAACGGCACGAGGAAGACCATGAAAGCCAGGAAAGTCGAAGACCTCCCGCTGTTCGCGGTGGTCGACCTGAGCTTCATCTTCCACGACGTGACAGGCAAGCCCTTCAACTGCGATCGCGATGCCGTCCGTCGTCTGGGTCGCATGATCGACACGCAGGACCATATCGAGGTCGTGCTGCCGATCCAGATCCTGCGGGCGACACAGCCCCGGGTGAACAAGGACTACGACGAGGCCGCCGCGCGGCACCGACCGGAATGCCCCTATCGACTACCGGCTGTCGTAAAGTATCAGGGTCTCTACTACGTGACCGACGGACACCATCGCCTGGTGGCGGTCCACATGGCCGGATCGACGACGGCCATGGTGCGTCTCTTCGATCTCGACGGTGACACGCAGACGGACATGCCGTTGATCGACTTCCTGGAAGGCTGAGCCCCGACACGGAAAGAGGATGGTCGAAGGCATCCATCAGAAGGAAAAAGACAAGATGAGCAAGGATTCCCTGGGCGACCGGATGAAGGACTACGAGCGCCGTGAGGACAGGCGTTTCATGAACTTCGCACCCGTCATCGCCCGCATGGACGGGCGCGGATTCTCGAAATGGACACAGGGACTGGAGCGTCCCTACGACGAGCAGTTGTCGCAGGCCATGGTCTCGGTCACACGCAGACTGGTCGAGGAGACCGGCGCCCGCATCGGCTACACCCAGAGCGACGAGATCACCCTGGTGTTCCTCGTGGAGGACATCAAGCAGTCGATGATGTTCGACGGCAAGCTGCAGAAGCTGTGCTCCGTCCTCGCGGGCATGACGAGCTCCATGTTCGTCACCGAGTGCCTCTCGCGAGTGGATACCGAGATCTCCCGGCGCGCTCTGCAGGCGCCGCACTTCGATGCACGGGTGTTCCAGGTCCCGACCAAGACCGAGGCTGCGAACGCGGTCCTCTGGCGCGAGAAGGATGCCTGCAAGAACGCGGTCTCCATGGCCGCTCGGTCCTTCTACTCCCACTCCGAGCTGCAGGGCAGGAGCGCGGCCCAGATGCAGGAGATGATCTTCGCCAGGGGCATGAACTTCAACGACTACCCGGCCTTCTTCAAGCGGGGGACGTTCCTCCAGATGCGCAGCTCCGAGAGCCCGTTGCCGGAGAAGGCGGTGGCCTATCTCCCGGAGGGTGCCTCCACCACGGTCATCCGACGCTCGATCGAAGCCATCGACATGCCGATATTCTCAAAGGTCACGAACCGCGAGGCGGTCATCTTCGATGCGGCCGAACCATGCGTGGAAAGCGAGGATTGAGCCCTTTCACAAAAATCGGCAGGGCGTGCAATTATGCAGATTGACCGAGATATCGAAGCGCAGTAATTCATCCTGAAAACAACCTCACCTCAGGAAGAGCAGGTCGGAATGAAGCGTACTCTACTCGCAATCGGCCTGCTCACGGGCGTCTGTCTGCCGACCATCGCGCAGGCACAGGAGACGGATGAGGTCCTCGTGATGCGCCGTGCCATCGCGGAGCCCAAGGGCAAGACGACGATACGTCCCAGCAAGGACTTCAGGCGTGTTCCCCTGACCGTGAGGGACACGGGGCGTAACATCTACGCCGCCAAGGGTTCGATCTCGCTCGAGATCGACGCGATCGGCTGCCTCCTGACGAGCGGGGTCATCAGCACCGACGAGGCGTTGTGCGTCGAAGGCTCCGGTCCATCGAGGAGCGACATCATCAACTTCCCCTCGGAGATGGATCCGGACCTCAGGTCCTACTACGTCCCGCGCGATGCATACGCCGAGTTCCTCCCCCAGTTCTCCGCTCAGCAGATCGAGGCCCTGTGCACGGGCAGCGTGACTCTCGCAGGTGTGGAATACAGGGGCAGCTGCGATCCCAAGGCGGTCGTCAACACTTATGCTCTGACGCCCTCCAACCTCGGTGACCCCAAGGACAACACGACCCGCTTCCCGAGCGACCAGAATCCTTCCGCGACGGCGAGCGTCCTGAACCTCTACGTCAGCGCCACGGCATGCATCCAGAACGAGACGAGGACGATCGTGGGATCGGCCTCGTGCGCAGGCCTGACCAAGAGCCCGTCGCTGGAACTGCGGACGATCCCGGCGAATCTCCAGCCGGAATTCCGCACCGTCTACGTGGATCAGGCCGAGATCCGCAAGGCCGGCCCCTATATGACCGATTCCGTCGTCAACGCGGTCTGCACGCGGACCGTGAGGATCGCCGGCAACAACTGGACCGTAAGCTGCTCGGCCCCCAGGAATCCGGCGAGCTTCCAGAGGATCCCGGATCGACTCATCGACCCCTCGAACTACTATTCCTCGTCCACACCCCAGGTCAGGACGATCAACAAGATCTCGAGGGCCGATGCGGTCAGCTTCAGCGTCTACGGCACCCGCTGCTACGACGTCTCGAGCGGCGCACCGGCCATCATGCCAAGCGCCGACTGCGCCTATCTCAGTTCCGGCGCAAACAACTACGACGTCGTCACACTACCCGCCACCGTGGTCCCGGAGCTGCGGACCGTCTATGTGACGAAGACGGACCTCGAGTCCGCCGCGGGCTATCAGGGCAAGGCCGGCTTCACGTCGAACGGCGTCGAGGGCGTGTCGCAGATATGCACGACCGGGCACATCGGTATCAACTTCTACATGTTCGACGAGAGCAACATCCAGCAGATCTGGAAGCTCGTCTGCGGCGAGCCCGAACGCCCCGGGGACTATTCGCGCGGCGTCTCGAGGGTCCTCGATCCGGATGCCTTCAATCCGAACAACACCGTCCGCTACACGAACTCGGACTTCAATGCCGCCTCATACAGCTTCACGGTGAAGGCCACGTCCTGTCGCAACACCGTCACGGGGTCCGATGGGGGCACCAAGTGCAACTTCCTCACCGAAGGCCCCAATATCTACGATCTCGTTTCCGTGCCGGCGGCATTCGTGCCCGAGATGCGCGAGATGTACGTCAAGCAGGAGGATCTGTCCGCCGCTCTCGGGTCTCAGGGCGCCGCGGCTCACTACGATAGCCAGGTCTATTACAAGACGCCTTCGCAGATATGCGCGACCACGCTTCCCAGCCTGAAGGTCGGGCCGTCCACGAACAGGCAGGACTGGACGATGCGCTGCGGCGAACCGGTCACCGCAGCGGATTTCAGTCGGAGTGCGCTCATACTGGGTGACCCCTATGAGAACTATCACTACACCAATCAGACCAACCGCCAGACCAATTCCGATCCGAACGCGACGAAATACCGCTTCTCGGTCTATTCCACCGAGTGTCGGAACACGAAGACCGGCGAGATCCTGACGGCATCGCGTTGCGACTACCTGCCCACCGGTCCCAAGTCCTACGACATCATCGATGTTCCTGCCGTGCTCGTGCCGCAGCTGCGCGAATTCTACATCGACAAGGACCAGCTCTCCGCGGCGCACCCGAGGCTCACGAACATCGACGATTCGAACGGTGTGGGATCGACCATCGCCAATGCCTGCAACGGCAGCGAGACCCGCTTCTGGATTGCCAATGCCGACTGGACGATGAAGTGCGGCGCGCCCGACGATCCGGCACGATACGCCGATGTCCCCTACAGCCTGGTCGATCCGACGGCGGAGTATCCCAACACGGCATACCGGACGCTCAACAGCGATCTGAGCAGTGGGGTCTTCAAGTTCGGCACCTACGCGACGCGCTGCATCTACCGCGCGGACGGGACATCGGCGCCGACCACCAAGTGCTACTACCTGACCAGCAACAAGGCGAAGCAATACGACGTCGTATCGGTCCCCGTCGTCTACGACCAGCCCACGATGCAGATCAGGGTCACCCGCGCGGCGCTGGAGTCCGCCTTCGCCTACGGAGCCAGGGCGAGCTACTACAGCGGCAACTACAAGACGGTGAACGAGATCTGCACGGCAGGCCTCAACAATCTGAAGGCCGGGGGTCTCACCGCATCATGGAAGATGGTCTGCGTGAACTGATCCGGATCGGAACACCCCTTCATGAATCATGGCAATAACCGGCGGACATCCGTGTCCGCCGGTCAATTGCGTTGACACAGGATACCCGATGACCCTAAGCCTATCCTGAAAATCGATCAGGAAGACAGGGAAACATCGTGAAGCGAGCAATCATCGCCGCGGGGCTGCTGGCCAGCGTCTCAACACCGACCATCCTCCACGCGCAGGATTCCGACGTCCTCGTCATGCGGCGGGCGATCGCGACCCCGGAAGGAAGCACCAGCATCCAGCCGAGTCCGGACTACAGCCGGGTCCCGCTCGTCCTCAGGGACAACGGCGAGAACACCTACGCCCTCAAGGGCAACATCGGTCTCGAGGTCGAGACGAACGGATGCCTCCTCACCAGCGGCGTCATCAGCACCGATGCGGAACTGTGTGTCGATGGACAGGGTCCGTCGGTGGGCGACATCATCAACTTCCCGGCCGAAATGGATCCCGACCTGCGGACCTACTACGTCGCGCGGAGCACCTATTCCGAATACCTTCCCCACTTCTCGGACCAGCAGATCGAACAGTTGTGCACCGGGACGATAGGGATATCGGGCGAGACCTATCAGGGGAGCTGCGATCCCGCCGCCGTCGTCAACACCTATGCATGGGTGGCGAACGGGCTGGAGGATCCGTCCAGACGCTCGAGCAGCTTCCCCGGCGACATGAATCCCACGGCCGACACCGATGCGATCAACCTCTACGTGAACAACATCCGGTGCAAGCTGAACAGCACCGGAGAGATCGTCGACAACTCCAACTGTTCCGGCCTAGGGAAGAGCCCCGCCAACACCATCGTCGAGGTCGCGGCCGTGATGGGTCCGGAATTCAGGTCGGCCTACCTCACTTCCGCAGACGTCCTCGCCGCTGCTCCGGACATATCGCAGAGCGCCGCGAACGCCGTCTGCGGGAAGACGGTGCGCGTCGCCGGCAACAACTGGACGATCGACTGCGGGACCCCGAAGGATCCCTCCAACTACCAGCGGGTGGCGGACAAGCTCCTCGATCCCTACAGCAACTACAGCAGCATCGAGCCGTCCATGCGCTACGTCAACGCGTCGGCGGACAGGGGGCTCCTCACGCTCTCCGTGAACGGTCTTCGCTGCATGGACTACACCAGCGGCTCCCCGGAGCAGGGTGACTACCAGGACTGCATCCATCTCAGCGAAGGCCCCAGCCAATACGACCACGTCACCTTCCCGGCCACCTATGTGGACGGAATGAAGGCCGTCTATCTCGAACGGACGGATCTCGAGGCCGCACTCCCCCATGGAGGAAGAGCGGGCTTCTCCTCATACAACGCCTACACACCGGCCGAGCTGTGCGACCCCGCGTTCGATGGTTTCAGGATCAAGATCGGAGGGACGAACGGGCTCGAGGACTGGACGGTATTCTGCGGGCCGCCGGAGGATCCCGCCGACTATGCGCGGAAGGTCAACCTGGCGCTCGATCCGGCCGTCTTCTATCCGAGTGGGCAATACCATGTCAGGGAGACGAACTCGGACTTCAACGGGACCTCCTATGCCTTCAGCGTCAAGTCCACCACATGCGTGAACACCGTGACCGGCGAACCCGGAGGAAACAAGTGCGATCATCTCCAGGAGGGCCCGAGCGTCTACGATCTCGTGTCGATCCCGGCCGCTTATGTCCCACAGCTTCGTGAGATATACGTCCAGAGGGCCGATCTCTCGAGCGCTCTGGGAGACGGAGCAGGCAGAGCGTCCTACTACGACAGTAATTCGTTCTACAAGGACGTCGACCAGATCTGCACCGAAGGTCTCGCTCGCATCAAGGTCGGACCCGATTCGGACCGTCAGGAGTGGACCATGTTCTGCGGGGATCCGGTCGATCCGGCCAACTTCAAGGTGCAGGCCCAGGTTCTGAACGACCCGTTCGATGCATACGACTACAGCGACCGGAGCAACCGGGAGACGAACTCCGATCCCAACGCGACCGAATACCGTTTCTCGGTATACAGGCGAAGCTGCACGGACACCTCCACCGGCGAGACCTTCGACGCCACGCGCTGCGACTATCTCGACGGCGGTCTCAACGACTACGACATCGTGTCCATGCCGGCATCGTTCGTCCCGGAGTTGCGCGAGGTCTACATCGACAGGACGGTGCTCGAGGAGACATACCCCGCGCTCACCTCGATCGACGACGGCAGGGGCGCGGGCACTTCCATCGACAACATCTGCAACGGTAACGAGAGATCGTTCTGGGTGGCAGGCAACAGCTGGACCATGTTCTGCGGGGAGCCGGATGACCCCGCCAGATACGCGGACATGCCCTTCAGTCTCGTCGATCCGAAGAACCGGTATCCGAACACGGAGTTCCGCGCCCTCAACGAGGACCTGTCCGACGGCCTCTACAGGTTCGGGGTCTACGCCACGCGCTGCTTCGACATCACGGACGGATCCTACGCCGGCACCACCAAGTGCCGTTACCTTACGCAGAACAAGGCGGAGCAATACGACATCGTCGCAATCCCTGTGGAATACGACATCGACAACAAGGAGATCCTGGTCACCAGGGCTGCGCTCGAAGAGGCGATGCCCTACGGAGCGGGGGCCAGCTATTACGCCGGGAACTACAAGGACGTCGATGACATCTGCAATGGCGAACTCAGGAATCTCAGGGCCGGACCGGTCGCTACCGACACGTGGAAGATGGTCTGCGTCAACTGACGAGAAAGGAAAAAATGACATGAAGAAGATCCTCATCCTGCTTCCTCTCGGCCTCGTTCTCAGTGCCTGCGGCAGCGAACCCGACGAAGAGACGGCAGCCGAAGCCCCCAAGGGGAACTTCACGATCAGCTCCCCGGTCGAGTTCTCGGAGGATCCGGCCGTCAAGCAGGAACAGCAGGAAGGCCTGGTCAAGAGCATGCTCGAGGATCCCGGCATCCCACTCGAGGTCATCGAGGGCGAGGCAGCACGTCGGGGAGTGACCCTTACCGACGAACAGCGTGCCGCCAAACGGGCCCAGAAGCCCCCGCAAGAGCAGCAGGATCCCGGATCCCCGCCGGAAGGACAGCCAGCGGACTGATCCTAGACCGATCCACCCACGAAAGCCATTCGGCCCGCCTCCCGCAAAGGAAGGCGGGCCGAATGCGTACGGGGACCGCAATCGAAGACGCAACATCAGGATTGAACCCATGATCGACAAGCACATACTGCGCCGCCGCGAATGGCGGCGATTCCTGAAGGACCTACCGACGAGATCCGGGCGTTCCGTCTTCTTCGCACTGGCCGCCGCGGCTCTCAGTCTGCCCATGAGCTTCGTATCCTGGACACAGGAGCCGAGCGAACGGGACGTCCACGATGCATCCCGCAGCCTTCTGGTCCTCATGCGCGGAGCTGAAGCCTACCCCAAGATGACCGAGAGTGAGCGCGCCATGCTCATCGACAAGGGCCGTATCCTACTGGACGAGACCTTCCTGAGCGATGGTTTCGTCATGCAGGGCAACCATCTCACACGGCGCATATCCGCAGACGACGGCTGCAAGATACTCACCAATCTCCACCCGGCTATCCAACAGGGCCCCATAACCGAAGGAAGCGGTGTGAGCTGCGACCCGGCCACCGGCATGGCGGCGGTCGAGATGAGGAGCAGAAAATGAGCACCATGACCAGATTCCTCGACTTCCTTCTCACCGGCTGCTCCCTCGCGGTCGCGGGATCTAGTGCCGTGGAATTCGTGACAGGCTTCGGATACGGAGGAAACGGCTTCCTCGTCCAGGCAGGACTGGCTGCCGTCATCGGCGCGTCCTCCGTCTTCGCGTGGGATTCCACAGGGTCATGGGCGAAGGGCATAACCTCGCTGCCGCGGGAGATCATGGACAGGATGCGTTCGAGGCCCTTTGCGAGAAGCCTCACGGAGTCACTACCGGGCATACTATCCCTCACGAGTCCGCAGACCTCCGCCCACCCGGCACTGATCGACCCGAAGGACGGGAGCAGACGGAAACTGAAGACGGTCTTCGATCGCCAGGGCACGTTCCACTTCAACGAGACGATACGGCATGAGGGAAAGACCATCGAGGTCGCGCATGATCACGATGGAAGCATCCGTGTCTCCGTCAAGATCGATCGGGGCGACGAAAAGGAGATATGCGAGTCCCTGGACAGGCGGGAAAGACTGATGTTCGCAAGAGCACTGGAGGAGACGAGGATCGCCGCGTTCGCCGATCTCCTGAGGTGCGAAGCGCACATCGATTCCATATCCGTGCATATCGGTCTCAGACTTCCCGAAGCAAGCACCAGTTCCGGCACATACGCCTTGGAGGACGATCCGGAGGGCTTGAAGTATATCCTGCTGAGAAGTTCGTCCGATGACGACACCCGCGATCAGGTCTCGACCAGCTGGATCATGCACCCGAGGATCGGCTACCTGATGATAAGTCACGAGATCATCGATGAAACGCTGGAGAACAGGCGTGATCATCTGCTTCTCGCCGCCTTCGACGAGACGGTCGAGCCGATATCCAGCATGCCGGTCATCACAGGGAATCCGGTGGCGGCCAAGGAGATATCGATCGCACGGAAGCTGATCGCACGCTATCCCCGCATGAAGGATGCCAGCGGAACGCCCATCGCCCCGCTGGTCGAAGAACACCTGCCGAGACTCCTTCGCGTCCATGCCGAGGCTATCGAGAGCGCCACCGCCACCGATGAAATCGACGAGGCCAAGCTCAAGAGCATCCAAGGTGATTTCGACGAAGGGCTCGCCGTCATAACCCGGGCCATTCTCGAAGGACTCGAGGCTGAGCAGAAGAAGACCCGGGATGACCTCTCGGTCGAGATACGCTTCCTCGAGGCAAGACATCCTTTTCCCGGTGTCCTCACGGCAGCCTGAGACCTCATCCACACGGACGAATACGGAACAAGACATGACACCCATCGAAGAACTCCGCAGGGACCACGAGAACGCCCTAGCGCTCGCCGACAGGGAGCCTTCTGACCTCGGGCATTCCAATCCCGGCAGGCTCTCTCGTCAGGCGCGGGAGAGAAGCGAAGCGATCACCTATGCGAAGGATCTAAGGCGCGCCATCGACATCGCCGAGAGACTGGACTTCGCCGACATCCCATGGACCAGGAGCGGGCGCCAGATCCACTTCCTCCTGAAGGACGGGACCACGATCGAGGTAAAGGGAGATGCCGGGGATGCCCAGCGACTCGACAGGCAGTTCGAGGCCATGGAGAACCATACCGGCGACGAACAGCGCAACGCCCTCCTCGTCGCGGAGATCACGCCTGATGCATCACGGGACCTGAAGTGGATCAGGGACCGTATGGAAGGCGTGAGCGCACCGAAGTTCCGCAAGGTCTTCCTCGTCGAAGCGGGTCTTCTGGAGGATCATCCCGAAGGCCTGGAGATGACGGAACTCGCACACGGACACGAGATGCTGAAGGCATGGGACGGTGAATTCGGGCCATGGTTCACAGCCACCGGTCTCGGCACCGCATGGATATACGCCTGCTATCTCGCCGAGAACATCCCGATGACGAACAAGGCGAAGGGAGGCCCTCGGCCGAACATAGAGCTCGATGCCATCCTCGTTCATCACGAAGAGGCATTGGAAGACCTTCCCGACGACCTGCGCGCGCTCGCAAATCGAGGATGACGCCGGAATACAGGCGCGAAAGACACCGACACACAGAGCAATCGCATCAGGAGAACGAGTACATGGAAACCAGGATCATCGACGAGGCCTTCATGAGGGGGGTCGAGGCACAGAAGGAGATCCATGATCTTCCGGTTCCGGAAGGCACGAATCCCTCCGCACTCGACAAGATCATCATGATCCTGCCCTTTGTCTCTTTCATCTTCCTGCCCTTCGTCGTTCTCGACGTGACGGATCGGAGCTGGATCTACTTCGGACTTGCCATGATACCCGGCATGGTCGGCATATTCCTCGTCATGTACTGGCTCAGCAGGAAGATCAGCGACCAGAACCTCGCCATCGAAGAACGTGACCAGGCCCATCTCGCAAGAGCGCGTGAGGAGGCAAGGCGTATGCTCGTCGACGGGGCAGGCATAGACTGAATGGGGAAGGAAAACCCTTCGTCACGACATCGGGAGAACGACATGAGCAGGATGACCATCCAGAGTAAGGCCGATGCCGTCCATGCAAGATCCTGGTCCGTCTCGCATCATGTCGAGATCGACGACCCCGACCCCACGCGCAACGCAGGCCGCGGAATCAGGGACGACATCGTCACCATCCTGGGTGCCGCGCTCGAGATGAAGAACACGAACGGCACAAGACCTTCCGCACACATCGGATGCAAGGACGGATCGACTACCGTCGCACGTCTCGTCATCGCGCTCGACGGTCAAGGAAGCGGTGACCCGCGCCTGGCTGATTCCTATATCGAGATCGTCGAGGGAATCCACGTCCATGTCGCACCAGACGGCACCGCCACGCTCCTACGCATGAACCGGACCGGAGAAGGGGGCGCAGAAGTCACGGACGAAAATCTCTTCGTCAAACCGGACGGGGTCGGAGGATGGGAGATCGGACGCTGGGTCGTGACCACACAGGCCGAACGCAAGGATATCGCAAGGCACCTCTCACGACACATCAAGAAGACAGTCATGGGCAGCGAGCACGGGCGGTTCTGCCGGGTCGACTGGGACAAGGTCGTGAACTGTGCCGGGGCTGAGGCCGGATGCAGGATCAGTTTCCAGGAGGACCTCTGCCGCAGCGCATACGGAAAGGGATGCGACATCCTGGTGTCCGGATTCATGCGCAATGCGCTCGGTGAGGAGGCCTTCTTGAAGGACTTGGAGGATCGCTGCTCCGGAGTGGTAGAGAACCAGATCAGGCATCTCGCCACCCTCGCCGCCATCGATGAGGCATCGGACCGTGCCCGAGCCGCATTCGCAAGACACGGCATAAGCATCAGGGTCCGGATCGAGGAGAAGAAGGACCTGAGCAGTCCAATCCCCATGGTGACTCATTATGGCTCGCTCGTGAGCGCATACGTCCTGAACCATGATGCCGGCAAGGGTCTCCAAGGGCACGACAGAACGCTTGCGCTCATAGAGGACCTGATCGCCCGGATGGAAAGCAATCCAGGCCAGATGAAGGATAAATTCCAGCACCTCTCGCCCGAATCGGTCAAGAGCGGAAGCACATCGGCAAACACCTATCTCATGAACATCCTTCGCCATCTCTCGGACGATCCCGTGACGGCGCTCCGCAGGATCATCGCGCACAAGGAGAGGAAGTGGACGGCCGAGGACTTCAGCGATCTCTTCGGGAGGCCCGTCGATCTCGAACTCAGCGTCCGCTTCAACAGCGGCCGATTGTTGTGCGAGGGATACCTCGGCAACGGGGTGTCGATCAAGAACACCGCGATAGTCATGCGCAGTCTCAATCTTCCGGAGACGACTCTCATCGCCCTGAAGCAGAAGGCCACCAGCATGAAGATGAAAGACGTCGTAGACCATCCCTGCCTGCCGGACAGCCTCATCGAGCGGATGGATCTCAATCCGTCTTCGAGCGGAGACACCATCGTCCTCTGGCCGGTCGCGTCCTCTCAGGAGAACGTGGTCCTCGGAACAACGGAGGAGCGCAAGGCCGCATGAACGACCTCTTCTCCTCAGCCCCCTCCTCCGGAGCGACCAAGCCGCTCGCCGAGCGCATGCGGCCCGCGACGATCGACGACGTGATCGGACAGGAACACCTCACCGGACCCGAAGGACCGATCGGACGGATGGTCGCGGCACGGCGTCTGCAGAGCATAATCCTGTGGGGACCACCCGGGACGGGCAAGACATCACTCGCCAGACTGCTCGCCGATCTCATCGGTCTGCGCTTCGTCCCGATCTCGGCGGTCACGACCAACGCCAAGGAGATGAAGGCGATATTCGCCGAGGCCGAGATGCATGCCGGCACGGGCCGGGGCACCTGCCTCTTCGTCGACGAGATCCATCGTCTGAACAAGGCCCAGCAGGACCAGTTCCTCGGCCCCATGGAGGCCGGTCACGTCACTCTCGTCGGATGCACGACAGAGCACGTCGCCTACGAGCTCAACGACGCTCTCCTCAGCCGGGCCAAGGTGCTGAAGCTGAAGGCGCTCGATGCCGACGCGCTCCGCAGGATAATGACCCGGGTGGAGGATTCTATCGGACGCCTCGCGATCGACGATGACGCACGACAGGCCGTCATCGATGGTGCCAACGGCGATGCACGGCACATGGTCAATCAGCTCGAAGCGATCCACGACGCCTCCCCGGACAGCCCCCTGACGGTCGAAGATCTGCCATCCGTGCTCGGAGTGGGGCTGTGGCGCAGCGATTCCGACCGCGACCATCACTACGACCGCGTCTCCGCCTTCCAGAAGTCGATCAGGGGAAGCGATCCCGATGCGGCGCTCTACTGGTTCGCGCAGATGCTCGAGGCGGGCGAGGACATGAGGTTCATCCTGCGTCGTCTCACGATCATGGCCAGCGAGGAGGTCGCAATGGCCGATCCCATGGCCCTCCTGGTGTGCGCCGCGGCGAGGCAGACCTACGAGACGATCGGTTCGCCCGAAGGCGAATACGCCGTCGCCCAGGCCATCGTCCATGTGGCTACGGCGCCCAAGTCGAATGCGGTCTACAAGGCGTATCATGCCGCCCGTGCACTCGCCCGGGAGACGGGGGACGTCTATCCACCGGAACGGATCATAAACCATCCTACCGCCCGTCTGGCGAAGGAGCGGGGCTACCGCTACGATCACGACTTCGAGGGAGCCTTCTCAGGGCAGAGCTTCTGGCCCGACTCCGTGGGTCGCCGACAGGTCTACAACCCCAACGAACGTGGATTCGAAGCGCAGATCGCCAGGAGACTGGAACACTGGGGAAGCAGGCGCGACCCGCACCCGACACCGGAGGACAGCAAGAGATGAAGGAGCAGGAGATGGAAAAGACGGTGCATGTCGGAGGTCTTCCCTATCCGGCCCGTGAAGACGACAAAGGGCGTCTGAGGTTCGTAAAGGACCCCGATCATCCACTGGTCAAGCGGATGATGCCGATCTTCGGGGGCACGGGCAGCGAGGATCCCAACACCATCGGCCTGGAATACGGGCGGGGCGAGCACTCGCTGCGTGACTATGCCGAGATGAACATCGCCATGGGCTACTCGATCGACGGCTTCGAGGACCTCTCGAGTTTCGAGGAGATTGAGGTGCGCTGCGACGTGCCGCACCTCTGCCGTGCGGGTCGTCGCTTCGGGCCGGAGGACGAGATCCCGAAGGCCGGCTGACCGACTTGACGACATCAGGAACGAGAAAATCACAGGAGTGACCATGAACAAGGATCTCGAGAGCATCATGCGCGATGCCGGACTGGATGAAGACCAGATGCGATTCACCGGGAGCGCCATCAGCCACTGCGCGCATCAGCTCGCCCAACAGGGCAGGGTTCCTCTCCAGGCCATGATCCTCACCAACCCGCAGGACGGCAGCGAACCCGGCCTGATCATGCTCGCCTGCCCGCTTCTCGAGGACCAGGAGACGAAGAAGATGTTCATGGAGACGGTCCGATACATGGCCCATCAGGAACGGTCGGAGACAGTGGGCATCCTCATGGAGGCTTGGACCGCGCCAGAGATGTCGAACGAGAAGTTCGCGGAGATGATCGCCCAGCACGGGTCCATATCGAAGATGCCTGGTGCCGGCGAGGCCGCCTGCGTCATGGTCAACTCGGAGACCGAAGCCCATCAGGCCAGCATGACGATAGTGCGCGACGAGGAAGGGAACATCACCGACCTCTCGGACATCAGGATCGTCACGGCAAAGGAGGGGGACATGCGAGGAATGATGATGCATTCGCGCTATGCACCCGAGGAGATCGCCGATCCCGGCTTCGACCAGCGCATCGCCTTCATGGAGGCCTATCTCTCCGGAAGGATGACTGATCTCGAGCCCGTCGGAGAAGGGGGACCGACGAGACAGTAGGATCGCTCCGGCGATCCCCTCCCTGCCGCCTGTGAACGGGCCGCATGGAGGGGACCGTAAGGCACCCGGGCCGCGAAGAGCCCGTCGACCCCTCATGTGCACCCGCGCATGACGGCAAACCCTTCGCACCAATGTCGCATGACCTGACCATCCATATCCCTGGACGGCCGGCATCGCGGTAACGGGGTCAGCTGCACATCCAAGTCCGGCCGTCACGGGAAACCACAATGACCAAGACCAAGACCACACCCGTCCTCCTCGATCGTCTCGCAGGAGAACTCGCCAAGCACGGCGTCAGCCTGAAGCGCACGCACCTCCTGCAGGTGGCCGCCAGGGCCATGGGGTACGACAACACCCATGTCTTCACGGCCGACGACAAGGCAGGCGAACTCGCACCGCCCCCGGCGGACCGTCTCGGATACGAGGACGTCCCGGGTTACGGCATGATGGAGTTCTTCGGAGATCCCGAAGGCGGCATCTTCGCCGTCCAGAAGGACCGCATCGACGCCCTGAGCGGACGCGGCAACGACTGGATCCTCTCCCCGATGGGAGGCGTGCTCGACATCACCGGTCCGAGGATCGTCGCCCCGACCGCGCCCGCATCGGCAGGCGACACCGCGTTCTCCGTCATAACGGACGCCGGCATACGGCACATCGTCTCCACCGCCCAGTGCGACGAGGATTCGATCTGCCAGGCGCTGACCTTCACGCGGGAACACTTCGATACCGCCTTCTCCGACGGCAGCCCGATCGGCTCAGACATGCTCGGGCACATCGAGGAGGCCGAATTCCAGTGGAACGAGGAAGGCGACGCAGCCGCCTCGATGGAAGCGCTCCAGGAATACTGGAACTGCATCCATGACCGTTCCCATGACAATGGCGACGCCAAGGTCTCCTGCGGCAACTGCGACTGGACCGGGACCGAGGACGACTGCAACGAGATCGAACACCTCAGCGAGCGTGTGGGCGCTGGTGAAACCATGCCTGCGGGTGAGTGCCCGGAATGCGGCGCCCTCGCGCATCTCGTCCAGGGCGTCGCATTCCCCGAAGGGTCCATCCCGTCGCAGATCGCCGCAAGGGCACTCGCCATCCGCAACGACTATGACGCCGCCCTCTCGCGCGGCCATCGCCCCGACGATGCGATGGAGCAACTGGAGACCATCCTCAGACAGGCCGAGAAGGCCATACTGGAAGGCGACCCGAAGGCGGGCGAAGAGTCCATCGACGCATACGAGTCCATCCTCACGGTCCTGGGCAAAGATGCCAAGAGCATCGATCCCGAAACTCCGATCTATCTCACCAACGGATGCTGCGAGTTCCCGCACGAATATGGCTGGATGTTCGAGGGCACCGGTCTCGAGTGCGGAAGCTTCGACGACGATTTCTACCCGCTCACGGAACAGGAGTCGGCCTTCATAGCGGAGGATCTCGTCACTTCCTCGGATGGTCGCATGCACGCCCTGACCGGCTACAGCGCGCTCTATCGCGGACGCAAGCACATCATGCCCACGATCGAGCTCCCGGTCGGAGCGGAGCACGATGCACCGTCCAGCGAGGAGGTGCGCAGGACCGCCGAGGCATACGTGGCAGCGATCCTTCCCAAGGTGACAGCGCTCGAGGGCAACGTCCTCATTGACGCCGGTATCGACGACTGCGTGGTGATCCAGATCCTCGTGCCCTTCAGCAAGGTCATGGAGCTCGACAACCAGTGGTATCCGATGCTCGAATGGCTCATGGTCGACTCGCGTCTGCCCGATGTGGATGAAAGCGAGGAAAGGCGTCACGAGGGACGCGACTATGCAGTGACCGTCTCCTGGATCGGGGAAGGCGATGACGGGGACTACGATCCCATGCGGCCCCTCGATCATCCCCTGCTGCGCTTCGACGTGCAGCGCAATGTCGGCCTCGTCGACAACGAGTGGGAGGATCAGGATGACGGCAGCTACTGCACGCAGGTTCCCGCCTACGCCTCCCCGGATGTCCTCGGGGCCCTGCCGCGCTACTTGTCCCAGCGCCTCGACACCGAGGGTGGATCCCACCCCAAGCGTCTCATGGAGCAGCTCTCGTGGACCGGGATCGGCCATGTCGAGCGCTTCCTCGTCGCCGAGAGGAACACACGATGATGTCATCCGACCAGATCGTCAGGAACGACCCGGTCCTCAAGGAGGCCATGCGCAAGCATGGCCTCCAATGGTCCGACTTCGTCGAGCGCGAGGATCAGTCGTTCTACCTGGCCCGGACCTCTGCGACCAGTCCCCACATCGAGATCGACACCGAACAGGTGCAATGGAGCATGTCCGTGTCGTGGCGCGTCTCCGGCAAGGAGATACGCTACGACCTCGACGGGGAAGGCGGGATCATCACCGTGAAGGACACGCAGCTTCCCGCGACGACCCTCGCCGGACTATCCGGCAAACCGGCTTCGACCCTCATGGACATGCCCGGCTTCGACATGGTGGTCATCGATCAGGCCGTGCTCAGCAGTGCGTTCGCGGGGGACCCGCTCGATCTAAGGATGAGCGTCCTGAACATCGATCTGGCGAAGGAGCACGTCGCGTGAAACCCGAGGACCTCCCGCGCCAGCCGCTCATCCGCGCAGCCCTCGAGAAGGCCGGACTGAGCGTCGACGAGGTCCTGGCCGATGCCGACTGGATGAGGAGGCGCAATCCAGTCATGACCAGCGCTAGCCGGACCGATCTGCCGTTCATCCTCTTCGACGCGGACGGCGGCAAGGTCGACTGGGGCGCGAACGGGCTCGAGCTCACGTTCAGGAGAGCCCGGGGAGGATACTCGTTCTCCATGGCCATGCGAAGAGACAGGCTTCCCGACGCGGTGATGACCGGCATGGTAGGCAGACGCCTTTCCGAGGTGATAGAGGTGACCGGAGCCGAGAGCATGACCATCGCGCTAGTGAAGCGCAACGAGGATGATACCCATTACATCCTGGGACTGATACCCGACGAGGAAGGAAAAGAGGAACCCGACATCTGAGATTCCCACGAGGGAATGAACACGGAGCCGACACGACCCGGGCGAAAATGCCTGGAAGGATGATCGTCTCGTATCCACCGGCGCGAGAGCGCCCTGACATACGAAGGACGAACCCATGAACAAGGCTAGATTCGACTACGCTTCCCACGCCTACCCCTACATCGTCGCATGGGGCAGACGCATCGGGAGCAACTGGAACTACATCGACGTCGAGGTCTCGAATGCGAGACGCCGGAAGGCACCGAAGGACGCCTGGTCCTGCCACCGGGACGAGGAGATCAGGCTCGCCAGGGATCTCGGCCGCGACAACATGTTTCGCGGCTGGCTCGAGAGCGAGACCGGTCTGCCGATCGAGGAGATGATGAAGAGATGATGACAACGGCCACGAGGGGCCGGAACCGGCCCCTCGGACACCGACAGCGCTCCATTCTGCACGAAGCCGCATCCGAGGTCTCCAGGGCCTGCCCGTGGGTGCCCATCGACGGTGATCGCAGGACCGTAGAAAGCCTCGTCCGTCGCGGACTCCTCGGAGCCACCGATGACCTGTTCGGGATAACCGCAGAAGGATGCGTGGTCGTTTCGCGAGAGGACCACGAACTGGGCATGAGCGCCATCAGGGGACTGAAGCGCAACCGCGATCAGGGAGAAGTGCTGCCCTGGCAGATATGAGAGACTTTTTTTTCGATGCTCAGCCGGCCTGTCACGGTGGCTGCAAACCATTGAAAATCAAGGATGCCGCCATCGTTCTGTATACTATAAAGTATACTAACTCATTGTAATGCCGATATATTACTACGAATCCGGATGTGTTTCCACTTGCCTGCGGACCACGCTCTGGCCATCAACGGCCGGACACAGGAGACCACGAGAATGACGAACGACATCGGCTATATCGACAGCATCACCGACACGGACATCCTCCGGCGTGCCGAGAAGGGCCTTCCCCCCGGTTTCCATGACGGCGATCCCCTTCGCGAGGAGAAGGACGGTGTCATGGGCGACCGCATCACCATGATCGGCGAGTTCAGCGAGCGGGGCATCGAGATCAGGAAGGAAGTCGACAGGCTCGATGGCGAGGAGGAGTTCCTCGAGTGGGAAGAGAAGAACCGGAAGCAGGGATACGCCCTTCCCCAGGAGGTCGACCTCGACGTGACGGACTTCCAGTGGACCATCAGGGACGGTGGCAAGATCGTCTGCGCGGCCTGGGGGAGTCTGCTCGATTCCACGGGTATCGACGTGCACGACACCAGCGATCAGGTCATGGCGATCGACTGCAGCGAATTCAGCGACGCCGAGGCGATCCCGATGTGGCTCGATCTGGACGAGGGCCCGTGCTTCCTGCTCATGGACATCGTGACCGATCCGGAACACCGACGGAAGGGGCATGCCAAGCGTCTTCTACAGCGCGTCCGCAGCGACATCGAGGCTCTCGCACGCTCGCCGATCCTCCAATACGTCGTGATCACCGAGAACACCGTCCGCGACCACCGCGATGTCGATCCGGACAGACTGAGGAAGTCGGTCCGTGAATGGCTGCGCAGTGACGCGATGAAGGAGGTGCTCCCCAAGGGTGCCAACCTCTCCGTCGAATAATACCGAATGACAGCCTCTCATCCATAAAGTATCCTTTCGCGCATACACCGCCTGAAAGGATGCATCATGCCCGCCGGATCCAGCTTCAAGCTCAACCGAAATCCGCCCGTGACCCCGTCGGTCAAGCGGGATGGCGAGGGGCTGTATGTCAAGGTCGGAGGGACGAGGTATCGTCCGGGAGCGGTCGACGGCTACGATCACCGCTTCGACATGCGAGAGGGCGGAGTATCGGACGGAGACCGGATATACACCACCGAGAGGGGTCACAAGGGGCCGGAGACCGGCTACCAGAACGACGACAACATCCGCAAGATCTCGACGGCCGAAGGCGCCGTCTACTGGCACGCCGAAGGCGAGGCGAGGGACAAGGGCCTGCGTGACCATCCCGCCGACCCGGTCTTCACGAGGGAGGGCGTCCGACAGCCCTTCGTCGAGAGGGACGAGCAGGGTCTCAAGGTCCGGGCTCCGCACTACTCCCACGACAAGGAGAGAGGCCTAGGCATGATCCGCCCCGGTCAGCTCGACACCTACCGCATCGCGAAGAAGGACGAGCACCGGTTCCGTGAGGGAGAGGCGGTGAACACCTACTACGGCGCCACGCTGCTCGGTCGCAAGGGCTCGGCCCTCGAGATCATGTCGGATCGCGGAGAGAAGGCGAAGCTCAAGCACGAGAACGCGACGCCCATGATCGGACGGATCATCGATCGCGAACGCATGAACTCCCTTTCCCTAGCCTCGGGCTTCGGAAGGTGAGACACGGCGGGACACATAGGCACATCGATCCGTTCCATCCTACAAGGATGACCAGGTGCGGCCATCCGGCGAGGAACGAGACATGAAGAGGCATTACGGTTCAGCAGTCCCCATAGCCCTCGCGGAACCGGTCTTCACCGTCTTCCGCAGTGTTCCGGCAGGCCTCCAGGTCACCACCCCCGTCTGGTCCGAGAAGGCAGACGATCGCCATCTCATCATCGAGCTGTGCCTTTCGGGAATCACTCCGGGCCTCTACTCGGGCAGGACCGTCCGCTCCATGGACCTCACGCGTCAGGCTCGGATACGCGATCTCATCGCATCGGGTCTCGATGCATCCGGGGCCGAGCAGATGAGTCTCCAGGAGGCAAAGGAGAGCGAACCGGACTGGCGTGCCGAGATCAACCGGCGTCTAAGCATCGAGGACCGCGCGGACATGATCCGCCGGTGGTCCTATCAGCTCGTGGAGCAGCAGATCATCCTGCGCCAGCGCGCGGAGGAGGCCTTCCCTTCCGGGATCCCCGATCTCGAGATCGGTGACGACCGTCTCGAAGTCGGTCATGTCAGGCTCGACAGATGGACCGCGGCCCGGCTCTCCCGGCATCCCGACGGACTGGCCGGTGCGGTGCGCGAGGAGGTTCGACACGTTCTCCAGTCTCCGCATGCCACATGCGGATACGAGGATGCGGTCCTACGACGCAGCACCGAGGAGGGCATGAGGATCACACGGCTGGAGACCGTGGACACTGGCCCGCTGCTCGCCGTCCAGCGCAATGTCATCGAAGACGATGGTGTGCTGCTCACCTTCGATGGTCGCACCGTCTCCATATACGGTATCAAGGGTGGCATATCAGAAGCCTATATCCCGGTGGCGGGCGAGCGCCTCGGCGCCACGATCGATACCGGAGATGCCCTGCTCGATGGCAGGATCATCGAGACGGTGCGCACGGCGGGGCCCGGAGAAGGCGGAGCCGACATCACGATCGAGATAGAGATGGATGCGGTCACAGTCTCCGACATGATGGACTGACGGAAAATCGACAGCATAACGAGGCAAAGGCCCGGATCGGGCCCGGCTTCCATTCGACCCCGATTCCGGGATAGAATCAGGCGAAACACAGCAGGAAACGGAAAAGGACAGGGATGAAGATCGGACTGGACCTCGACAACGTCATCATCGACATCATGAGTTCTGCGCGGGCCGTGACGGCGAATGACCATTCGCTCACCATCGACGAGGTCATCGAGACGAACGTATACTGGGATCCGTTCACGCACGCCGATCCGGAGATCGCGCCGCGTCTCCGTCCGGTGCATTCTTTCTGGGACCGCCCGGACGTCCTCTTGACGGCCCCGTGTCTGCCGGGTGCCCTCGAGGCCGTCCTGCGTCTGCACGAAGCGGGACTCCTCGCATGCTACATCACGAGGCGGCCGCCCACCGTCGATGCACTCACTCTCCAATGGCTGAAGGAACACGCCTTCCCCGACGTGCCCGTCGTCCATGTAGGGCACAGCGACAAGACCCTGTACTTCGAGCGTTGCAAATCCTCCGCATGCCTGGAACACGGCGTCACGCACATGGTCGACGATCAGCCTCATGAAATAGAGACCCTCACCGCCGCCGGCATCTCGAGCATTCTCGTTGATGCACCCGTCGGACGCGACAAGAGGCGAGATTTCATGAGGGACAATCCCGCCATTCCGGTCGCGCGTGACATCACCCACGCGGTCGATATGCTGATGGACGGAATGGCAGAGGCCGCCTGAGGATCATTCCGCTCGCTGGAGGATCTCGAGGGACGCGACCCGGAATATCTCGCAGGCCCCGTCACCGGTATCGTCCCTCGACAGGGACGAGGCATAATACGTGCCGTCCGGAAACGTCAGGAGGACGAGTTCCCCCTCCATCCTGATCCGGTCTCCCGGTTCTATCGAGGCAAGCGCCCGGGTCACGCCCTCGTCCGCCGGAACCATATGCCAGTTACCCGAGTGACGCGTGAAATCGCCGACCCCCGGCCTTTCCATATCGGACGTCCTAGCGCGCCAATGATATCGTCTGTCCGACTGGGTCAGCTCGACCGCGGCTCTCGCCTCCTCGCTCGCGGCCGCACCCCAGGCAACCGCGAGGTCCAGCGGCGAAGCGCCGGAGAGCACGTCGTCCGGATCCAGAGGATATTCCCTGCGAGCCAGGACCACAACCTCGGCCGAGAATTCCGCCAGGGCGGTCATCCCCGCATCGATTCTCATGGGCTCGATGTTCACCTGTTGCGGCTCCGGAGGAAGCGGGACCTCGTCGTGTTCGGTGCATCCCGACAGGAATGCGACCATGAAGATCGTAAGGGCGGATAATCTCATCATGCCCGACTTCTAGGATGTCGGAGCGACCCTTCAAAGGGAGGAAAAGGAGCGATCATGCTTAACTACTCGACACATGCGATCGAGAGTCTCCTCGAAAAGCGTCCGCTCATGCGGGGCGCCAAGGACAAGGCCGGTCTCGATGACTTCGTGAATTCCGTCAGGGACGCGCACAAGTTCGAGATGCCCGACAGGGGGCGGATAATCTACGGCCTCGGAGACATGCCCGAGGGACTCGTCATGGGGAGACTGCCCTTTCCCGAGATCGCCCTGGAGATACCCTATTCCGAGGAGCCCGGTCGTGGAAAGGACACGATAGCGGCCACGCGCCGGCTCGTTCTCGCGCGGGAGATCGTGAGGATGACCTCCGACGAGGAGCCGCGCCCGGCCTCGTATCTCGAGAAGCCCACGCATGTCAGGATCGACGTCGCGTATCTCAACGACGAGGACGGAGAGTGGTATCTGCAGCCCGTCGGCGCACTCGTCGAGATGGGAGCCAGCACCGGACGGCCGCAGCACTCCTACGACCAGGACCCCTTCGCCGACAATCGATACAAGGGGGCCGCCTTCCCGCTGACGGCCTGTCCGACCCTTCCCATCACCGCCGAGACGGTCTTCTTCGAGAACGGCCCCGAATGGTATTCGCACATGGTCTCGAACGATGTCGGAAGCGAGGTCTGCATACTGGGTGAACTCCTGGCCGTTCTCGCCTGCGTGAACGTCACCATGGAAAGGCGCGAGGCTCCTCCCAAACTGGTCCGCAAGCGCATCAGGAACTCGCGCGAGCCCTTCTATGACGTCCATCTCCTGATCCTTGCGGGGAGGGCCGTATCGGAAGGCGGCGGAGTCCATGTCGAGGACGCAGACGGCTTCAAGGTCCGCGAGCACGTGCGGCGCGGACATATCCGACATCTCTCCGACGGACGCAGCGTATGGATCAACCATACGCTCGTCGCCGCAGGATCCAAGGCAGGGCGCCGAGACAAGGCCTACACGGTGGACGGACGATGACGGACCATCTTGGTGGACTGGATCTCCAGCGTGGCGACTTCATCGAGAACCCCGGAACGGATCCGGACTACGACGGCATCCTCGACGAGATCGGCGGAGAGGACAGGGACGAATCGGAAGGCGACATCAACGGGAGGTGGTTCGATCACGTCCTGAATCTCTTCCGGACCATGTCGGCTTCGGGATCCCTCACCGTCCATCGCAGGATATCGGTGGAAGACATCGACGCCTTCCTCGCCTCCATCGACACCAGACCACTGGGAAGCAGTTGGAGCTGGGACGAGGAATCCGCATCATGCGAATACCATCCGGAAGCCAATCACGATCATGAGGTGCTGCTGACCGCTCAGGCTCCATGCACCTCGATCCACTGGGAGGACAGTATGGTCCAGCACTTCGGGCATCCCCATGAGAGGGAAGTGGTCGTAGAGGGACCGGTCACGGAGCTCACCGTGATCGTCGAGGGCAGGAGAATCGCCCGACTGGATACGGCAACGGCCTGAACTCGGGAACGAGAATGGAAAAGCAGATGGATGACAAGGAATTCTACGATCGCTGTGCCGACGCCCTAGGCACGGAACACGAGTATCTTCCCTTCGCGCACCACGCGAGGACCCGCTGGAACAACCGCAGACCCGGCAGCGGACGGTTCCCCGGGTTCGGGATAATCCGCATCTTCGGCGACGAGATCCACATCGCCATCACTTCACCAATTCCGATCCATGAAAGGATAAAGGGCAGATCGGAGGCCATCGAACTGCTCAAGCGACGGATCAAGGAACCCAGGAGAAACGAGACATGAACGACGAACGGCACGACCCGGTGGTCTGCTACCTCCTGATGCGGACGGACCTGCCGAGCATGGGAAGGGGAAAGTCCCAGGCGCATGCGATGCACGCCGGAAACCATCTCACCCGGCGCCTCTGCGTTGCCCCTCTCACCAGTGGAGAAGAGATCGACGAGAGAGTGACGGAGTGGCATGATCAGGGGCCGGATTTCGGCACCACACTGTCGGTCGGCGGCGGCGACGGGATCGATCTCGACACTCTCCAGGCGGTAACGGAAGCGGCCCGTAGATGCGGCCATCTCTCAGGTCTCGTGGTCGACGCCTCCTACCCCTATCAGGTGGACGACGAGATCCACTCCCTCATCGACCCCCAGCGACACACGCTCCCACCCAGACGGGGCCGTCACGGCTGGACCTGCTTCAGGAAGGAGACGACCGCCGGATGGGTACTCGGTCGCAAGTCCGAGCTGGTCGTCGTCATGGGTCGCTTCGGATTGACACCCAACGACTGACCACCTCCGCTTGACGCCGCTCCGTGTCTCTCATATGGATGCCTCCTATAAGGAGACACCCACTTGCCTGATAGCAGAAGAACCCAGGAACGTAAGGTCCGGGTGCAGATGAACCTCCCACCGGCCTCCATGCAGCGTCTCGACGCGCTCGTGGAGAGGACCGAATCCTCGTCGTATTCCGAAGTGATGCGCAACGCTCTTAAGCTCTACGAGGCCGCTGTCGAGGAGATCGACGGCGGAGGAGGGATCTACGTGCTCAGGGACGGGGAATACCTCCCCGCACTCACGCTCCTCGGAAAGTGATCCCAATGGAAAGGAAAGCAATGAACGAAGCAATCTCCGGTCAGGGCGAAAGCGACCTGATCATCCACACCGCCGACATCGTCTCGGCATTCGTGTCGAACAACACGATCGAAGGGGATTCCATCACGGATCTGATCACCTCCGTCCACGGAGCCCTCGCGGGTCTGGGCGCCGCGGATCCGGTCAAGGAGAAACCCGAGCCCGCCGTATCGATACGCTCATCCATCAAGCCCGACTACATCGTGTGCCTGGAGGACGGTCAGAAGCTCAAGATGCTCAAGCGCTACCTGCGCACGAACTACGACATGAGCCCGGAGGAATATCGCGAGCGGTGGAACCTGCCGGCCGACTATCCGATGGTCGCACCCAACTATTCCGAGAAGCGCCGCCAGCTCGCCAAGGACATCGGCCTCGGTCGCAAGCCCGGCCAGAAGCGGGGTCGCCGCAAGGCGGACTGACGCGACCTCCACGTGAAATAAGATGCCCATCCTGCAAATCCATGCTAGGGTGGGCATCTTTCCGTAATAACATCCATAGGAGAAGACCGATGCGTGCATTCGGAATTCTGACGGGGATGCTGTCCCTGCTGGCCGCCAGTCCGGCCCTCGCCCAGACCCCTCCGCATCTCGCGGAACTCGAGACGCGCATCATCGGCACCGCGAACGAGAATCCGGGGGAATACGGCATCGCCGCTCTCGATCTCGCCACCGGGGAGGTGATCGGGGTCAACACCGACATGGCCTTCCCCATGGCCAGCACCATGAAGATCGCAGTGGCCGCCGCCTATCTCTCCGATGTCGATGCGGGCCGACGCTCGCTCGACGACGGCATCGCCGGAACGACGGCGCTCGCACTCATGGACAGGATGATGGTCAGGAGCGACAATCACGCCACCGATCTCCTGATCGCCCGTCTGGGCGGACCGGCTTCCGTGGATTCCTGGATCGACGGCACCGGGATCGAGGGGATACGCGTCGATCGCACGATCGCGCAGCTGCTCGCGGCCCGTCGCGACCTGTGGGAGGAGGAGGACACCTCGACGCCCCGGGCCATGCTGCAACTGCTACAGCGCCTGGACGAGGGAAGCCTCCTCTCTCCGGCGTCGAGATCCATCCTCTTCGACATGATGCGCAGGTGCTCCACCGGGAAGAATCGCATCAAGGGTCTGCTTCCTGTAGGAGCCGTCGTCGAGCACAAGACGGGCACGCTCAACGGCTATTCGAGCGATGTCGGATTCATGACGCTGCCGACCGGGCAGCGCGTGGCCGTCGCCTTCTTCGCCAGAGGCGGATCGAACAGGCCGGCCGTCATCGCGACCGCGGCGCGGGCGATATACGACGGATTCAGTGCTCCGACCGCGGACTGGAATGCCCGGTATGCGGATGGCAGCATAGCCACTCCCACCGAAGGCCGGGTCTATGCCAGCGCGACCTATCCAGCGCACGGATCGCCCACGGAATGGCAGTCCACCCCATCGACGGACAAATGACTTGACGCCGTCCCGGCTGCAGGACATATGCGACCTCATGACGATCCAGGCCATCCTCCTTTCGGAACGCGAACGCCAGGGCTGAGCCCGGTGTGCACCTGCACGCCGGTCGCCGGCGTGCGCAGGATCTCTCCCTCACACGACGAGCCCGAACCAGAGAGCCAGGCAGATGCCTGCGGCTCCGTCGTCTAGCGGTCAGGACGTCGCCCTCTCAAGGCGAAAACGCGGGTTCGATCCCCGTCGGAGCTACCAGGCGCCATGTGGCCCCGTGGTCTAGCGGTCGAGGACGTCGGCTTTTCACGTCGAAGGACGCGGGTTCAAATCCCGTCGGGGCTACCATCCATCAGCACATTCACGCCAGCAAGGAGAACGGCATGATTAAACTCGATCTGTCCCAGACCTCACCGGAAGTCCGCGGCTCGCTCATCGAAGCGGTGTCGCGCGTATTCTCCGCAGGCCTCATGGCCTCCAACAGCACGCTCGACGATCATCGGATCAGGAGCGCGAACACGGCGGTCGACGCATTCATGGACAAGCTCGGCAGTCTCGAGAAATAAGGACTGCGGGGCGAGGGTCTACACGCAACGGAATGCTTGTCTTTTCTCGGGTTATGGGGAAAAAGGCTCAGCACTCAAGCGAACGCATCGAAATCAAGAAGGAGGATGCAATGTCACTACGGGAAACCATGATCATCGACTGATCGGGCCGGCTCTCGGCTACTTCCACATCCAGGACGACGCAGCAGGAAGCGTGTTCTGGCACCCGAGAGGAGCGATCCTCTATTCCTGCATACAGGACCACATCAGGAAGCGTCTTTCGGGCGCCTACCGGGAAGTCCGTTCGCCACAGCTCTACCAGCCCCGAATGTGGGAGAAGAGCGGGCATCTCGAGCACTACGGCGAGAACATCTACCGGGTCGACGGCGACCATGTCCTCAAGCCCATGAACTGCCCGGCCCATGTCGAGATATTCAAGGCCGGCAACCACTCCCATCACGATCTGCCGCTCAGACTCTCCGAATTCGGATGCTGCCACCGCAAGGAGCCGTCCGGTGCCCTCCACGGCATCATGCGTCTGCGCCAGTTCGTACAGGACGACGCCCACATCTTCTGTGCCGAGGAGCACGTCGAGGAAGAGGTCTCATCCTTCTGCCGCCTCCTCAGGAGGGTCTATGCCGATTTCGGCTTCCCGGACGTGGATGTTGGCTTGTCCCTGCGACCGGATGACCGTGCCGGCAGCGACGAGATCTGGGACCGGGCCGAGGATGCCCTCAGGTCGGGCATCTCGGCAGCGGGTCTCGCCTACGAGGAATATCCCGGAGAAGGGGCCTTCTACGGTCCGAAGATCGAATTCGGCCTGAAGGACAGTCTCGGAAGACGCTGGCAATGCGGCACGCTGCAGCTCGACATGGTCCTCCCGGGCCGCCTCGGCGCCAGATACTCGGCGCCGGGAGGGCACCGGGTGCCGATCATGCTGCACCGGGCGATCCTGGGCTCCATGGAGCGCTTCATCGGCATCCTGCTCGAGCATCACGAAGGCGATCTTCCCGAGTGGCTCGCCCCCGTGCAGGCCATCGTCATACCCGTCGAGGAACGACACGAGTCCTACGCAAGCAGGATCCGCTCATCGCTCGGATCAGAACGGGTGGAGATCGACGCATCCGGACGGAGCATCAGCGACAGGATCAAGCGTGCCATCGCGGCGAGATCCCCGGTCATCATCGTCGCAGGGGATCGCGAGATGGAAGCGGAATCGATCTCCGTGCGAAGGCGCGGATCACGACGGTCACTGGAGATGCCTCTCGCATCATTCTCACTCGAATGCCCACCGGAATGAACCAGTCGCTTCGCAGATGTTGACTGCGATGACGACGAGGCTACACGCGATCGCCATGAAACGGGAAGGCATCCTCAAGGCGATCGCGTGCCGGCTGACGCATACAGGGTCATGGGAGAAGCGCGGGAAGGGCCTGAAGGACGGCGTCCACTGGAGGGGATCCAAGACCTACACCTACTGGTGCGCCGAGTGCCGTGAGACACGCGTCACCGGGAGACGGGTCATCCCGAAGGGCCGGACATGATACGGACGCTTCCGATCTCGGATAGGACATCCTATAATCGATATGAGGACCGATAGCTCAGCGGTAGAGCGCCAGGAGTAATGACCCTGTGAGGACCCGGGTTCGAATCCCGGTCGGACCACCATGACAGACGACACACAGAGAAAGGAAAATGCCATGAGCACCGGCGGCTGAAGACAGACCAACGACGACACGACAATGAATACCACAAGGAGCATACCCATGAACATCTCGCATTGACCAGCACGGTCAGACCGCACTGCCCCAGGCAGACAATGATACCCTGAAGGAGCTCGGGGAAGAAAAGCTCTACATATACGCGCTGGTCCGGGCCGACCTCGAAATGTCCCCCGGAAAGCTCAGCGCCCAGGCAGGCCACGCCTATACCGACGCGCTGTGGACCTGTCTCGACCAGGACCCCGAAACCGCCCTCTCCTATCGCTGCGAGAACGGCATCGGCGGATCAAAGGTCACCATCAAGTGCAAGAACATCGGACAGATCGAACGGGCGGCGCGCGAATGCGCCGAGGCCGGCATCCCGCATGCCGTCGTCACCGATTCCGGTCATGTGATGCTCCCGCACTTCACTGGTGAGCCGGTCGTCACCGCCCTCGGCATCGGACCGTGCACCCGCGCGCAGTGCCGACACATCACCAAGCGCTACCAGGTGGTGAAATGAGCGCGGGCATGACGGAGGAGGCCCGAGACAACCTCATCGAAGCCATGCGCTCGTGTCAGCAGACCGAGGGCATGAGCGTCCACCAGCACGGCATGATGGTCGCGGCCTACTACGAGGATCTCATCGAGCACCTCGAGGACGGCGAACCCCTCGCATACGAATGGCGCCTGCCGCAGTGGGCATCGAGGCCGGAGGTCCTCGACGCCATGCCCTCGCGGGACGTGATGCACGCGTATCACGTCTTCCACGACTGCGGTAAGCCCTTCTGCCTCGAGATCGACGAGGAGGGGCGACGCCACTTCCCCGATCACGCCGCGGTCAGTAAGCGCGTCTGGCTCGAGGCCGGAGGCGATCCCGAGGTCGGGGAACTCATCGGCATGGACATGGATGCCCACCTTCTGAAGGCCGACGGCCTGTCCGAATTCGCATCCCGGACGCAGGCGAAGGCACTCCTGCTGACCGCGCTCGCCGAGATCCATGCCAACGCGCACATGTTCGGCGGCCTGGAATCGACCAGCTTCAAGATCAAGTGGAAGCATATCGACAAGCGGGGAAGGCAGGTGCTCGACCTCATCGGATGAAGGAAGGATCCCGGCGGTGCGCTACCGCCGGGACATCCGTAACAAAGGAACACGAATAATGAAGAACGCCATCATCGCACTCGGCGCACTCACTCTCCTGACGGCCTGCGCGAGGCAGCAGGACCGGAATCAGGAAGGGATCGAGATCGTGCGGGAGACCGGTCGTGAAGCCGATCGCTTCATCAGCGTCGGCGGAGAGAACGACCACTTCATGATCATGGAGGACACCCAGACCGGATGCCGCTATCTCACGAAGTACAGAGGCGGGATCACGCCGCTCCTGGCATCCGACGAGACTCCGGACTGCGGACGTCCTGGCAAACGCTCTCCTGTGGAATCCTGAACCATCATGGCGTCAGGCTCAGAACCCTTTCCACTCGCCGACCGCGAGGCCCTCGGTTACATCGAACACGCAGGGTCCATCTCCGTCGCGCGATCGATGCACGCCATACCGGACATAGACTGGGATCGCGCAATCGAGCACGAGCGATCGCACATAGACATGCTGCTCCCGATGAACGATCTCGCGATCGAGTTCGGACTGCAGTGCTTCGCCATAGCCGGACGCCTGCCGCAACACACCGACTGCGTCAGCTATAGCGAACTCACATCGGGCATGATCCTCGACTGCGGGCCCGATCTCGAACTCAATGCGGGCGGGAGACGGATCGCGGTCCGCACAGGAGATCAGTTCCTCCTCAACCCGCACGTCAGACACGGTGCGGAGACAGTCCATCGCCTCGTATTCGCGGCGATCGATGAGAGCAGGCACAGTCTTCCGGACGCCGCCGAGTGCAGGAGTCTGTTCATCGAGAAGCTGTCTAGGGTTGCACTGAGATATCCCGCCCGGAATGACGAACGTCAAACGGAAGGCCATGCAGTATGAAGCACATACGCAAGATCGGACTGCTTCTCATCCGGGACGGACGCCTCCTTGTCGTCCGCAAGAGAGGAGGCACGCTCTGGATACTCCCCGGCGGGAAGCCGGAAGAAGGAGAGACCGATGAGCAGGCCCTGCGGCGCGAGGTCTTCGAGGAGCTCGGATGCCACACCGGCTGGACCCGGCCCTACATGGAGTGCACCGCGCCGGCGGCCGATCTGGAGGAGGTCGTCGTCACCGTCTCCTGTCACCTGGGAGATATCGCAGGATCACCGAGACCGCAGGACGAGATCGAGGAGGTCCGCTGGATCGACATCCGGCGCCCCGATGTGCCCCTTGCGATCAGCATCGAGGAGGAGATGCTGCCGCAACTGATCACCGATTTCATAGACTGACCAACCACCAAGGAGACGGACATGGAAGACATCAAGCCCATCAACGAGAAGAACGATGGCGACTGCGGCTATGTCGCGGGCTACAACAACCGGAAGATCGCCATCTACGCCAGGAGCCTCCTCGCCGCCAAGGAGATCGCGATCGCGCATCTCAAGGTCCCCAAGAAGGGCCTCGGCCTCGTCTGGGTCAATCTCGCCGAGCGCGCCGACGGAAGCACCGTCATGCAGAGCACCGCCATCTAAATATCCATTCCCGTCACCGACGGGCTGACGCCATCCATCACCGAAAGGAAAAGAATCTTGAACGAACCCCACAGCGGCCTCGTGCCGGTCGTCATCGAGGACACGAGCCGCGGCGAGCGCAGCTTCGACATCTTCAGCCGGATGCTCCGCGATCGCATCATCTTCGTGAACGGCGGCGTCGAGGACAACATGGCATCGCTCATCTGCGCCCAGCTGCTGTTCCTCGAGAGCGAGAATCCCGACGCTCCCATCAGCATGTACATCAACTCCCCCGGCGGCGTCGTCACGGCCGGAATGGCAATCCACGACACGATGCAATACATCAGGCCGAAGGTCTCGACCATCTGCATGGGCCAGGCCGCCTCCATGGGCAGCTTCCTGCTCGCGGCAGGAGAGCCCGGCATGCGCTTCGCACTGCCGAACGCCCGCATCATGATCCACCAGCCTTCCGGCGGCGCCAAGGGCATGGCGTCCGACATCGAGATCCAAGCTCGCGAGATCCTCCGGATCCGCAAGCGCATGAACGATCTCTACGTGAAATACACGGGTCAGCCGCTCGAGGAGATCGAGAAGAAGATGGATCGGGACACCTTTCTCGAAGCCGAAGAGGCCAAGTCCATCGGGCTGATCGACGAGGTCTTCGAGCGGCGCGAGGACATTCCCGTCAGCTGACGCGGAGGCGGATGATGAAACGCATGCCCAGAAAGGGCGACCGCGTGCGGATCGTGGAAAGTCCTCGGACGACCAACTGGTCCAGGATCGACAACGGCCGCACAGGTGTCGTCCAGGGAATCCACAGCCACCAGTGGCGGAGCGAACCCGGACCCAGGGTCCATGTGCTCGTCAGATACGATCTGCCTCTCAAGCGAGACGGAGACCCCGGACGGGTCGATCATTACGCAATCTGCCAAGTCGAGATACTGGACAGAGCCGACGACCACGTCCAATGACCCGACAAGAAGACCCATGGACGAACATCAAGGAGTGATGGAAAAATGAGAAGGATGACGAACCCTCCGTTCCGTTAGGTAACCACCTAAGGAACGATCACATGAAGAAGGACTACACGCGCAACCATCGGTACGACACCCGGGGACGTTACGTCCACCGGTATGCGAACTACCACCGCAGCATGCGCACCATGAACGAACTGCGTCAGCTGCACGGTGACGAGACGGACGGGATCCCCGTTCGACGTCGCCGGCTCAACATCCCCACGGCCTATGACGACCTTCCCATCTCGCGCTCCTGGAAGCGCAGCTGGAAGGACTTCACCAAGAAGCGCCACCAGTGGGAGGACTGAAACAGGACGGGGCGGTGGATCGACGATCCGCCGCCCTGTTTCGTCATGCCGCCAACGAAAGGAACGAGACATGGAACTTGCCACCGCCGAGATCACGGAGGATCAGCTGCAGGCAGGCGATCGCATCCGCATCGAGGGTATCGACTGGGACACCGATGGAGACGATCCGCTCGATCTCGATCTTCCGCTGGAGACCGAAATCACGGTCCCTGATGACTGGTGCACAGGCGAGTCCATCGCCGATGTCCTGAGCGACAGATACGGATTCTGCATCCACGGCATCTCCACCATCACCCGTCTCTAAAGGAAGCCACATGACCGATCGACCCAGCCATGAAGCATTGTCCGCACGGCGCAGGAGGATCGAGAAGGGCGAGAGACAGGAGACGCGCGCGAGGAAACGGACTTCCGGCCTGCAAAGCATGATCGAACTCCCGCTTCTCGAGGCGATCGAGGAGAAGGGCGGCGCCGCCCGTCCTCGGGATCTCTACGGCGAGATAGCGGAGCGCCTCAATCTTGATCCCGCTGCGCGCGAGGAGACGCGACGCGGCGGAGACCAGGAATACAGCGTCTTCGATCAGCAGGTCCGCTGGACGCGCCAGACCCTCGTCGCGAAGGAACTGGTGGCTGGCAGGCGCGGAATCTGGGAGATCACCGACAAGGGCCGCGAGAAGTTGACACGCGTCCGTCGCGGGAAGTCGATCCTGATCTACAGCATGGATGACGGTCTCGCCTTCCTCGCTCACGCGGAGGAGGCAGCCGGCGTCATAGAACCTGAGAGCCTCTCCCTCATCCTCACCAGCCCGCCCTATCCGGTCGTCGGACGGGAATACGGACGATTCGGCGTTCCTGAATGGCTGGACTGGATGAGCGGTCTCGTCGGGATGTGGAAGGACCTCATGCGAGACGATGCCACCCTCGCCGTCAACCTGATGGACGTCTTCGTCCCGGGAACGCCGATGATCTCGCCCTACGTCGAACGGTTCGCGCTCGACACCATCGACCGGCACGGACTGCATCTGGCCGGACGCATGCCCTGGCATTCCCCGAACAAGCTCGCGAACATCGAATGGGGCGTCAAGCGCAGGGTGGCCCTCCGGAACACCATCGAGCACGTGCTCCTGTTCTCCAAGACGCCCTCTCCCGCCTGGGACACGGATCGCCTTCCCCGGGAGCCCTACGCACCGCGGAGCGAGGCACAGCTGCGTTCCGATGCCAGACGTGCCGCTGCGCGCTCGAATGCGAGGCGTCCCGGAGGATACGACATCAACGAGGATGCCTTCCGCCGCGACGGGGAGGGAAGGATGCCATCGAACCTGATCGTGTCAGGAGGAACCGGGGGCGGAGGAACCTACGCCAGACGGTGCAGGGAGGAGGGGCACTCGCTACACCCCGCGCGCTTCCCGGAAGAGCTTCCCAAGAGGGTCATCCTGCTGGCAACCGACAAAGGGGACACGGTCTACGATCCCATGGCCGGCTCCAACACCACCGGAAAGGTCGCGCTGGATCTCGGACGGAGGTTCATATCCTCTGAGCCGGTCCTCGAATACGCCGAGGGATCGTCCTTCAGGTTCGAAGTCGCCCCCGGATTCCGCCGTTATCCGATGGCGGCATGAACGAGCGAACAAGACTTTTGCCAAAAGGCTTGTCTTGTCCTAAAAACATCCCACAACCTCCAACTGACGAGGACGACATGAAGACGACAATCCTGCGAACGGGCATCATCCTGGCCGGTGCCATCTCCCTGGCTGCCTGCGGAGACAGCGGCGATGAGCCAACGAATCCCTATGAGCAAGGCGGGGGCCAGGCGGAGCAGGCCGACAACGGCAAGACCGACGCCCAGGCCGGGAAGAGCGTGGACATGTCCGAGGTCTCGGGACGCTGGACGACCGAATCCGGTGCCGTCGGAGAGGGATCGCGCCTCGTCATCGATCTCACCTCCGAGGGCGTCGTGTCGATCGACGTGCGCACCATGGAGAACGGCTCGGAAGCCATCATGGAGAGCGCGACCGGGAAGGCGACCGCGCAGGGCTCCGTGGTGAAGGGCACCGTCGACAAGGGACCCGGCGTGCACGGGATCCTCGGGAAATACTCGACCTGGACGCTCAATCCATCGGGAACGCTCACGGGCGGAGCCGACTCCAAGCCGGTCAAGATCTCGAAGGAAGGGCAGTGAGGCTTCCGGCCATCCTGATCCTCGCAGCGGCTCTTGCCGGATGCGGGTCGCAGGATGGTGACGGAGATGCACAGTCGCCGACAGGGACGCCCGCCGCTCCTGCGCAATACGAGCCCAAGACGCCGGTCGACAAAGCGCTGGTGGAGATACCACCTGCCGACAGGCGGTCCTTCCAGAGCGCCCTGCGATGCGAGATCCAGCGCAATCAGGGCGACGCGATCCAGATCACCCCTGAATACATCAAGGGGTTGCAGGAACGTCTGGAACAGGATCCATCCCTCGCGGATTGCTGAGGCTCGAGGGGGTTACCGAAAAAAGACGGGTCGATGCATTTTCAGGATGGACTGAGAATAATTATCGCCTAAGATCGATCCTGTGAATCGGGAGTGGACGACCGCGCCATGTCCTGTGAGCCAGGGACAAGCGATCATGAAGCGTTTCACCTTCCTCATCGGCGTCGCAGCAGCCGCACTCGCCACCACGACTCCCGCCATCGCCCAGGAGGTCGTCATGCGGCGACCCCTCATCGTGCCGACGAAGGGTGCGGAATGGCGGGTCAGTCCATTCCTGATCTACGACACCAACGGCAACGTGGTCCAGCCACAGAACGCCTGCGGCCCCTACGAGGAGCGCCGTGACGTCCAGTGCGTCGTCAACGAGCGACCGGTAGGCGATTCCTACTGCCGCGACGTGGGCCCAAAGCCAGAAGGCTCCAAGCAGTCCTTCATCGACACGGGCTGCTCCTACGACTGGTATCAGGGCCAGTGGCAGGATCCCGGCCCTTCGTGCTCCAACGCAGAGGCTCAGGAGCGGGTCGTCGAGTGCCGTCGTTCCTATGACGACGTGAAGGTGGCCGATTCGCTCTGCAGCGGGACGAAGCCCACGACCGAACGGACGGTCGTGGATCATTCGACCTGTACCTATTCCTGGAACTCGAGCGATCCGTTCGCCGATCCCGGCCAGAACTGCACCGCCACCGAGGAATGGACCCGCGACGTGTTCTGCGAGCGTGATCTGGACAAGGTCCAGGTCGCCGACGGCCAGTGCGGAGGAAGCAAGCCCGCCACCGTCGATGTCCGCGAAGATTACTCGTCGTGCTCCTACAGCTGGAAGAACGACCAGACCTTCACCGATCCGGGCGATTCCTGCACATCCGAAGAGAACCAGACCCGTGCCGTCTGGTGCGAGCGTGATCTCGACGGGAATGTCGAACAGGACGCGAAATGCGACGGCGCGACAAGGCCGGCCGCGAGCCAGACCGTCGAGGACTTCTCCGGCTGCGACTACGAGTGGAAGACGGGTGCCTGGCAGGATCCGGGTGCATCCTGCACCTCGACCGAACGGCAGACACGCAGCGTCACCTGCCTCCGCTCCGACGGGACCACCGTCACCGAGGGGTGCGACGCCAGTGACAGGCCCGCCGCTTCACAGGACGTGGCCGACTATTCGAACTGCTCCTACAACTGGATCGAGAGCGGTTACGGAGCCTGGACCAGCACATGCTCCAATTCCGCGACGCGCAGCCAGACCGTGAACTGTCGCCGGAGCGATGGCACGATCATGACCGGCACTCAGGAATCCCTCTGCTCGGGCACCAAGCCCGCACAGACCGAAGGTCCAACCGGTATCTACTCGACCTGCGGCTACACCGCCAACTACGGCGCGTGGGGTGCGTGCGACGGCACCAGCCGCAGCCGCACGATGGCCACCTGCACCCGCTCGACCGGTGACAACGTCGCCCTCAGCAACTGCACCAGCCGCGGCGACCAGCTGACACAGACCGAATCCTGCGTGACCTACGCATGGGTCGCCGGTACCTGGAACGCATGGGGCAACACCTGCACCGCAAATTCGACACGCACGCAGAACTACTACTGCCGCGCCAGCAACGGCCAGACCGTAGCAGACGGCAACTGCACGGGACCGAAGCCCACGAACAGCGAGACCGCGCCGAACTACACGGGATGCACCTACACGCTCGTCGACAGCGGCACCGGCGCCTGTGACGGCACCCAGCGTCCTCACTACTGGGGCTGCCGCCGCGATCAGACCGGTGAGATGGTCTACTCGGGCACCTACTGCGGGCGTGAGAACCCGACCTACGAAGCCTGCCAGACCTACGCCTGGGAAGCCAGCACCTGGAACGGCTGGAACAGTACCTGTTCCTCCAACGCGACCCGCACGCAGAACTTCATCTGCCGGGCGAGCAACGGCTCGGTCGTCGCCGATGGAAACTGCGCGGGACCGAAGCCGACGAACAGCGAGACGGGGCCGAACTACTCGAGCTGCACCTACACCGCATCCTACACCGGCTGGGGTGCATGCGACGGCACCAACCAGACGCGCAGCATGAACCTGTGCACACGGAACCAGACCGGCGAGAGCGTCGCTGGCGAATACTGCGTCAACCAGGGATACCCGTGGACGCAGAGCCAGAACTGCTACAGCTACCAGTGGGTCCCCGGCGCGTGGCAGGACCCGGGTGCATCATGCACTCCGTCCGAGACGCAGACGCGATCGGTCATCTGCCGCCGTTCCGACGGTGCGACGGTTGGGGATGCCTCCTGCGGAGGCGGAAAGCCGGCCACCACGCAGACCATCGAGGACTACTCGGGCTGCACGCCCACCGCCAACCTCACCGTCAACTGGGGTGGTTGGAGCTGGAACAACACCTGCTCCTCCAGCGCGACCAGGACCCGGTCGGGAACGTGCCTCGCAAGCGGAACTCCCGTCGACTCCTCGGTCTGCACCAGCAGGGGCGTCGCTGTCACCGAAAGCGTCACCGAAGCCAACTATGCCAGTTGCACCTACAGCTGGCAGTATGGGGCATGGAGCAACTGGAGCAGCACATGCTCGGCCAGCGCTACGCATACCCGCAGCGTCTGGTGCCGCCGCAACCAGACCGGCGAGACGGTCACCGACGGGTATTGCGGCGGAGGGAAGCCGGCCACCAGCGAGACATCTCCGAACTACTCGAACTGCGCCAGCTGCCAGAGTGTCGGAAGCTACGGTGGAGGTGGAGACACCTGCGAAGGCGGAACGGTTATCGCAACCGGTGAGTCCTTCTGGTCCCGCGACCAGAGCGGACGACAGTCCTCCTCACAATCGGGCATGCAGGACTCGCTCTCGTGCGTCCGAGCAGGCGGAAACTGCTGGCAGGAATACGTCGAGCAGCACAGCGAATACGGCGAATGGGAGGAAGTCCGACGCCAGTTCGAATGCCACCGCGGAGCGACTTCGATCTCGCCTAACGGAAGCCATGACGGCTACGGAAACAGCTACAGCAGTGACCTCTACAACGCCGGTTACATCCAGTGCACCGGATGACGAGATGTCCTTCGTAAGGAAAAAGGAGGCCCCGCGCACATGCCGCGGGGCCTTTTTCTTGATTCCCGATCCGGTCCTATCAGGCGGACGTCCCATGTCCGCAACTCCCCTAAAACACTGAAGATATCCACGTCGAAAGGCATCATCTACGCGGAGCAATCAGAAGCGAATCTGACCCAGCATGGACACCTCCATCGCCCTGCTCGATTTAAGCTCCGGTAAAAATTCGATTTTCAGGATGGCCATTTCGGCTTCATGATGGCACCATAGGGCCTTCAACCGCATCATGGGGCCCAGAACAGAACGATGAGACGTATCCTATTCATGACCGGCGTGGCGGCGGCCGCCTTGAGCGCTACCACTCCAGTTCTTGCGCAGGAGGTCGTCATGAGGCGTCCGTTGATCGTGCCGACCAAGGGGGCCGAATGGCGTGTCAGCCCCTTCCTCATCTACGATACAAACGGCAACGTCGTCCAGCCACAGGACGCCTGCGGCCCCTACGAGGAGCGCCGCGATGTGCAGTGCGTGGTCGACGAGCGCCCCGTGGGAGACTCCTACTGCCGTGATGTCGGACCCAAGCCCGAGAACAGCAAGGAATCGTTCCTTGATGCCGGATGTTCCTACGACTGGTACCAAGGCCAGTGGCAGGATCCGGGTCCATCCTGTTCGAATGCGGAATCGCAACAGCGTACGGTCGAGTGCCGTCGCTCCTACGACGATGTGAAGGTCTCCGATTCGCTCTGCAGCGGGACGAAGCCCGCGACCGAGCGGACGGTCGTCGATCACTCCACCTGCACCTATTCGTGGAACTCGAGCGATCCGTTCGCAGACCCTGGCCAGAACTGCACCGCGACCGAGGAATGGACGCGCGCCGTCTTCTGCGAGCGCGATCTCGACAAGGTCCAGGTCGCCGACGGACAGTGCGATGCCGGCAGCAAGCCGACGACGATCGACGTGCGCGAGGACTACTCGTCCTGCTCCTACAGCTGGGATGCAGACGAGGACTTCCTCGACCCCGGAGCGAGCTGCACGGATTCAGAGACCCAGACGCGCGCGGTATGGTGCAAGCGCGATCTCGATGACAATGTGGAATCCGACGCGCAGTGCGATCCATCCACCCGCCCGGCCGCCAGTCAGTCGGTGGAGGATTTCTCCGGCTGCGATTATTCGTGGGCACCGCAGGAATGGGGAGAGTGGGACTCACAGTGTTCGAGCACGGCCAACCGCACCCGTGACATCGACTGCCTGCGGAGCGACGGCACCGTCACCAACGACATGACTGCGCGTTGCCAGGAAGATGACGGAAATCCGCCTGCGGCAACCGAGACACAGCCGGTCTACGATTCGTGCTCCTATTCCTGGACACCGGGAGCATGGCAGGACCCGGGTGCTTCGTGTTCTGCCAACGAGAGCCAGACAAGATCGATCACCTGCACTAGCAGCGATGGCCGCACGGTGGACGACTCCTTCTGCACGGATGCAAGGCCGTCCGATACGCGCACGATCGAGGACTATTCCTCCTGCAGCTACGCATGGGTCGAGGGTGGCTTCCAGGATCCCGGACCCTCGTGCACCGCTACCGAGACGCAGAACCAGACGGTCACCTGCCGCCGCTCGGACGGCACGACCGTTGCCGACGGCGAGTGCAACCCCGCGACCAAGCCCCCGACCACGCAGACCGTGGCGGACTACTCGGCGTGCTCCTACAGCTGGGTCGAAGGCGGCTTCGGCGCGTGGAACAGCACCTGCTCGAACAATGCCAGCCGGACCCAGACGGTCACCTGCCGCCGCTCGGACGGCACGACCGTCACCAGCGGCTGCAATGCCGCCACGAAGCCGGCCACGTCCGAGAGCATGGCGATCTACTCGACCTGCAGCTACACGGCGAACTACGGCGCCTGGGGCGCCTGCGACGGAACCAGCCGCAGCCGCACGATGGCCACCTGCACCCGCTCGACCGGCGACAACGTCGCGCTCAGCAACTGCACCAGCCGCGGCGATCCGCTCACCGAGACCGAGTCGTGCGTCACCTATGCCTGGGCCGCAGGCAGCTGGGGGGCGTGGAACAACACCTGCTCCGCCAATTCCACGCGCACGCAGAGCTACTACTGCCGTGCCAGCAACGGGCAGACGGTCTCCGACTCCCTGTGCACCGGAGCAAAGCCCACCAACAGCGAAACGGCGCCCAACTATACCGGCTGCTCCTACAGTGCGGTGAACTGGACCGATCCAGCGAACCCGACCTGTTCCGCTGCGAACACCGAGACGCAGACTGCGGACTGCCGTCGCAGCGACGGCACGATCGTCGCGGACAGCGTCTGCACGGGTCAGGGCATCTCGCTCACCCGTACGGTGTCGAACGCAGCGAACTACTCGGGCTGCTCCTACAGTGCCGTCAACTGGACGAATCCGGCGAACCCCACCTGCTCGGCGGCCAACACCGAGACGCAGAACGCGGACTGCCGGCGCTCAGACGGCACGATCGTCTCAGACAGCACCTGCACCAGCAGGGGTGTCTCGCTCACCCGTACGGTGTCGAACGCAGCGAACTACTCGGGCTGCTCCTACAGTGCCGTCAACTGGACGAATCCGGCGAACCCCACCTGCTCGGCCGCGAACACCGAGACGCAAACTGCGGACTGCCGCCGGAGCGACGGTACAATCGTCTCGGACAGCACCTGCACGAGCTCAGGTATCTCGCTCACGCGGACCGTCTCCAACCCGGCCGACTACTCAGGCTGCTCCTACCAGTGGATCACCGGTGGCTGGCAGGATCCGGGCGCATCGTGCACGCCGAACGAGACGCAGACCCGCAGCGTGACCTGCCGCCGCACCCAGACGGGTGAGACGGTCAGCGACAGCTATTGCGGCGGCGGCAAGCCTTCGACCAGCCAGACAGTGGCCGATTACTCGGGCTGCTCGACGGGCTCGAACCTCACCGTAAGCTGGGGCAGCTGGAGCGCCTGGAGCTCGACTTGTTCGACCTCCGCAGCCAGGACCCGTTCGGGAACCTGTCTGGCCAGCGGGACGCCCGTCGCGTCCTCGGTCTGCACCAGCCGCGGTCTCGCGGTCACCGACAGCGAGAGTTCGGCACAGTATTCGGGTTGCTCCTACACGCCGACGTATGCGCCGAGCTGGAGCGCCTGCACCAATGGCTCCCAGAGCCGCGCGATGACCTCGTGCCGCAGGGACCAGACCGGGCAGTCGGTCAGCACCGGAACCTGCGTGAACGCAGGACATGCAGCACAGCTCGTCAGAGCCTGCGATGAGACCCCTCACTGCTGGTATCATGACCGCTTCGCATACGCTTCGCATATACCGGGCAGCAACACCGTCTACATCCGCTATTCGATCGGATCGGGCGTCACCGGAACCCCCACGGGATTCGCTCCGGGCAACTATTCGGGCTCGATCTCCATCCCTGCGGGTTCCAACCCGTCCGGAAGGACGACAACGATCAACGGCGTCAAGTTCAAGGTCGGAACCTTCGCAAGAGCAGCGGGCACCGGTGGTGGACGCGGAGGCTCGGGCGATGCGAATTCCGATGCCTACGGGATCTGTCGCTCGACCCCCTGATCAGGAACACATCCCAGGACAGGAAGGCCCCGTGCGTCATGCGTGCGGGGCCTTTCGCATGAGGAGGGGAAAAGAGCATGAAGAACGACAGGTCCGGCTGGCCCGATGATTGCCACTCCGGCGTGGAGAACGTGATCGCGCGCTTCAGGAGGGAGCTGCCGGGATGGTGGTACAGTCTCGGCGAGTGCCAGGTCTCATGCGATGCATCCTGCGCACCAACCTCGGAGAGCGAGGACATCGGACTGATACCTCACGATGACCGCTTCAACTCGGGATTCCATGTCGATGTCCCACAGCCCTCGAAGCTCTCCTCAGCGCTACTCATCGTCCTGCACGCCGCACTCGGTGCAAGGGCCAGATGCCTCGGTGACGCCGAGACCGCGGCCAGGATGGAAGAGGTCGCCGAAACGATCATGCTCGCACACGGGATGGAAATCGAGAAGGAAGAGGAGGACTGACCATGGAAGCCAAATGGCCCCGCACCTACCATCTGCCCTTCTCTCCGGGGCTTCAGAACGATGATCGCCGTCTTCCCGACCTCGGCGTCTTCGAAGGACGACGTGTCATCGTCACCGAGAAGTTCGACGGCGAGGGCGCTACGATGACACGAGAAAGAACCTATCCGCGATCCCCCGATGGACGCTATCATCCGTCACGCGACATGATGAAGGCATATCACGCCACCAAGGCCGGCATGATCCCTGTCGATTGGCGCCTGTCCGGCGAATACATGTATGCGCGGCATTCGATCGAATACACCCACGCGAACGGTAACCCGCTTCCTTCCTGGTTCATCGGCTTCGGAGCATGGGACGCGGACAACGTGCTCCTGGGATGGGACGAGACACTCGAGATATTCGAGATGCTCGACATCGAACCCGCGCGCCTTCTCTACGATGGGGAATGGGACGAAGCCCGTGTGCGCGACCTTGCCGACGGGCTCGACGTCCATCGGCAGGAGGGTCTCGTCGTCCGTCTCGCTGATTCCATTCCCTATCCCAGCGGAAGGGGTGATGCAGGGCGTTTCTTCCACGGAGTCGCGAAGTGGGTGAGGAAGGACCACGTCGCCACCGACGAGCACTGGGCATTCCGCTGGCGCGACGAGCCCGGATACAGGAACGAACTCGCGTGAAGGCGGATGTTCCGGCAAGCAATGCCGAAGAGGACCATAGCCGCTCGCTCATCGTCGACGTCCTTACCGACTGGAAGGACGAAGGCAGAGATCCTCACGAGATAAACAACGGCAGCTGCTTCGAGTTCGCGGAGGATGTCGCCGATCGTCATCCAGGCAGGTTCCAGTCGGTGGGGATCGGAGACTTCATGCTCTATCGCGGCAAGTGGGCGGACGAGGAATACGGCTTCGACGAGGCGCTGCTGTACCATCAGTGGCCCACCTACCGACCGCTCCACGGATTCACATGGAGGCAGATGTTCTCCTGGGGCGTCTTCGACTGGCCGGGCATCCATGCCTGGGTGCACTGCCGCCTGACGGACCTCTGCTTCGATGCCGAGACGCCGGGTGGCGTCCGCAACCCCTTCGAACTGGCGTATTTCGCGGAACGCTGGAAGCTGATGGAGACGATCCGCTCGCAGGGCGTCGACCTCCGTCTCGATGAAGAGGAGATCAGGAGGCTTCCCGAGGACGCACAGGCTCTCGTCTCACAGGGCTGGAGCAGAATCCGACCCGACACGGGCTCATAGAAATCACGTAATATCGCAGAGAGGAAAAATGATGCAGGACCAGCTGTCCCTCACAGGCGGCGCCGATCGGCGCGCCTATGGCTTCGATGACGACCGTCTCGGATACGAACTGCAGGACGACGAGATCATCGTCGACAGCTTCGCCGGCGCCGGAGGGATGAGCTACGGGATCAGATGGGCTACGGGACGCGAACCGGACGTCGCCATTAACCACTGGCCCGAAGCGATCAACACCCACGAATACAACCATCCCTCCACGACGCACTATTCGGCATCGGTCTACGCGCTCGATCCGCGCGAGGTCGCTGCGGGGCGCAAGGTCGGCATCTTCTGGGCCTCTCCGGATTGCCGCAGTCACTCACGGGCGAGAGGCGGGGCGCCAAAGTCGAAGTCCGTCCGCGACCTCGCCTGGGTCGTCGTTCACTGGGCCAAACTCACGTTCCCGCGGGCCTTGGGGATCGAGAACGTCTCCGAGTTCAGGGACTGGTGCCCCCTCGATTCCAAGGGAAGGGCCATCAAGGAGAAGAAGGGCGAGACCTTCCGTGCATGGGTGGCAGAGCTTGAATCGCTAGGCTACACCGTCGAGTGGCGCATTCTCAACGCAGCCGACTATGGCGCTCCTACCACCCGCAAGCGCCTCTTCATCCAAGCACGCCGCGACGGCCTGCCCATTCTCTGGCCGGCCGAGACGCACGGAGCTCCGGACAATGCCCTCGTCGAAGCGGGCATGATCGCTCCGTGGCGGACGGCGGCGGAGTGCATCGACTACGAGCGTCCGACCAATTCCATCTTCCTCACCAAGGAGGAGGCGAAGGAAGCCGGTTGCAAACGGCCTCTCTCGGAGAAGACCATGAAGCGTGTCGCTCGTGGTCTATTTCGGCAGGTCATCAACGCCGAGAGGCCATATATCGTCGAATACGGTGCCAAGCCCACCGGATCGGAGGAGAACCCCTTCGCGGCGAACGACCGGACACCCGGCGTGGTCATCCCACTGACACACCAGGGAGACCTGAGATTCCACTCCCCGGATGCCCCCATGCCCACTATCACCGGCGCCAACCGAGGAGAACTGGCATGGGTCTCGCCATTCTTCGCCCGCACGGCGCACGGCGAGGTCGACGCCAAGGGCCGTAAGCGCGGCCGCGGTGATCACGGACCACTCGAACCCTACCCCACGGTCACCTCATCGCAGGATTCCGCGTTGATATGTCCGACACTGGTCCAGACCGGCTATGGAGAACGGGAAGGACAGAAACCGCGATCACTCGACATCAACAGCCCCCTGGGAACGGTCGTCGCCGGTGGATCAAAGCACGCGCTGGTCGCCGCCATGCTCCACTGCAACAACCAGAACGCGATCGGGTCGACGCCCGCACAACCGTTAAAGACGGTGATGGCCGGTTCGGCAAGACATGTCTACATCGACGCTCATCTCGAAGGTCAGGTCGACCGGTCGAAACAGGTCGCAGACTTCCTCTGGGAGCATCGTGACCTCTCCGAGGTGGAAGTCACGAGAGATAGTGTCGGCACGCTGCTCTTGGGAGGTGTCCCCCTTCGTATAACCGACATCGGCTTGCGGATGATGTGTGCAGAGGAGTTGGCCTCCGCGCAAGGATTTGACGCCAGTTTCGATCCTTCCACACGTGTCGAGACGGACGAGAACGGAAACAAGAAACTCGTCAAGAACACAGCAACCGCGATGGTCAAGATGATCGGTAATTCGGTCTCCCCTCCTGTCGGTGCGGCCGTCATAGGCGCCATGATCGGACGAGGTCATGACGAGAAGGGTCGGACCGGTGACGAGATCCTCGACAGCCTGAAACGCAAGGCGGCCTGACCCGACGGACCACGGAACAGCGATCCCAGAATGGAAAGGAAAAGATCATGACCGGTAGGGGCATCTACGTCCGCCTCGCGGACATCGAAGGTCACATGGACGAGGAGAACCTCGCCAAGGTGGAGAAATTCACCCTGCATTGCGGGCACGAGTCCAATGAGGCCGGCATCGCCGAACTGCGTGATGCAGACGGCATGAACGTCGAACCGGACGGACGACGCTGGAAGAACCACGGCTGAAGGCCGGGACAAGGAGGAAGCCCATGGCAAAGCGAGCCGTCATATTCGACCTCGACGGGACCATATTCGATCCCTCGCACCGCGTTCACCATCTCGACGGAGAGAAGGACTGGAAGGCGTTCCATGACGCCATGGGAGAGGACCCCACGATCGAGGCGATCGCCGAGCTCGCCCGCATCCTCCACCGCGCCAGCGTCGCAGGCTGCGGAATCGATGCCGTCCTTCTCGTCACCGCCAGGCACGATGACCCCAAGTACCGGAGGATGACCGAGGAGGCGCTACAGCTCCACGACATCCCCTATCATGCCCTCTACATGCGCGCGAACGACGACACGCGTCCCGATCACGTGGTGAAGGCCCAGATCCTGGAGCGGATCCTCGACGAGGGATACGAGCCCATGCTCGCGATCGACGACCGACCGTCCATCATCGCCATGTGGCGCGAGCACGGCATAACCGCGCTGCAGTGCGCGCCCGACGAGCCCGGTGCCAGCCCGTATGCGGGCCAGACCCTCCTCCACATGCTCGTAGGCCCGGCAGGGGGCGGAAAATCATCCTACGCGGCACAGAACTACGCGGAGCACGAGATCATCTCGACGGACGAGCTGCGCATGCAGCTATACGGGGACATGCGTCACAGTCCCGATGCTCTCGCGCGGGTCTGGAAATACGTCCACGGCCTGATAGCCGCCCGCCTGGCCGCAGGCGTCTTCACCGTCCTCGATGCAACGAACCTCGATCCAGACGACCGCAAGCGCGTACTGGCGCATGTGCCGCGCGGGATCTTCACGCGCTACGTCGTCATCGACCGGGACGAACGGGACAAGCTCGCCGACCGCGGGTGGCGCAGCGAGGAGTTGGTGCTGAAGCAGCACAGGCTGTTCCGCAGACACGAGAAATCCATACTCGCCGGCGACAATCATCCCTACGTGACGGTCCAGGACAAGCGCGATCGTCGATAATTCATCTCAGAATCAGGATGACAGAGCCCCTTCCCCATCGTAGAATTCGATGACAGGAGGACCGTCATATGAAGAAGGCATCGATCGCAGTGGCAGCCGCAGCGGCAGGCATGGGACTGGCGAGTCCGGCGGTCGCACAGGATCGGGACCCCATCAAGGTAGGCATGATCGACGTCGGCGGCGGTGAGATGACCTTCCGCGACCAGGGCACCACCATCGAACATCGCGACTTCGTCACGCCCGGCAACCGTCCTGCCAGCAGGATGACCAGGACGGGCAGGGAGAACGGGGTGATGACGGCCAGCGCCTTCGTGAGGCAGGCCAGATGGATCGATCCCGATGCCCCCGTGCGCATCTACTCGGCGAACGTCTTCCAGGAGCAGGTCGATCGAGGACAGGCAGGGAACCCGAGACGGATCTCTGTGAACTGGGATGGAGCCAGGCAGGCCGTCCAGTGGTTCAAGCAGAACGACGTCAAGGTCGTGATCGCCTCCTTCAATGGTGCGGACAGCCCGGAGATGCGCGCCTTCATGGAGGAGACCAAGAGGAACGGGATGACCGTCTTCGCGGGGTCCGGCAACACTCCGGGCGGATCGGCATTCCCGGCCATGCATCCCGACGCCGTCTCGGTGGGCGCAGACAACGAAGGACTCGCCTACAGGACGGATCCCCGTCAGTCCGGCTGGGTCGACTTCACCATGGACGGTGGGGTCCCCATGCGCAGGGACGGACGCGAGGTCGACGCCGGAACGTCCTATGCTACGGCAAAGGCGGCCGCCTTCGGCGCCTACTATGCGCGGGCCAATCCCGACGTGACCACCGAAACGATGCGCAGTACACTCGCCAGCGTGGCGATCTCCGTCGAATACCAGGACGGCGACCGGGTCACCCAGGCGACCCGTCTCGATGACGTCGTGTCGGCGGAGGAGATGCGAGGTCTCGTCGCACGCGAGGAGGAAGGACGACGGACCAGGAACTTCGCCATGAACCAGGCGGCAGCCGCCCAGTCGATGGGCCGCTGATCACCACCACGTCCCCGAACCCTCCCTCAGGGATCGGACGGCATCAACGCACAATGCGAGCGAATCGGCATCGCGCAATTCGCATTCCCAGACCTCGCCCACTCTCCAGCCCGATTCGATCAGCTGATCTCTCTTCCGACGATCACGCTCGACATTCCTGTCGAACTTGCGGATCCAGAACTCCCTGTTCGTCCTGGGCGTGGAGGCATGTCTGCATCCAGGATGCCGATGCCAGAAGCAACCATGGACGAAGATCGCCAGCCGATGAGGGCGCATGACGATGTCGGGCGTCCCGGGAATTCCTCTACAGTGAACCCGGAAGCGCATCCCCGATGCATGGAGCGCCCGGCGCAGGATCATCTCGGGCACCGTGTCCCGGGGACCTATGCGGCTCATCATCTGCGAACGCGTCATCACCATCACCCATAGATACACCATAAACATCCGAGGAACAGATCCATGAAGGCCATCTCACTCTGGCAGCCCTGGGCCAGCGCGATCGCGCTCGGGCACAAGAGCATAGAGACGCGTGGCTGGTCGACGCGCTACAGAGGACCGCTCGCGATCCACGCCGCCAAGAGATGGACCGCGGAAGAGCGCGAGATGGCCGAGATTTTCGAGACCGACTACGGACTGGAAGGTCTCTCGGATCCGCCGCGTGGCTGTGTCCTGGCGGTCGCCGAACTGATCTCAGTCAGGCCGACCGATCACCTCATCGAAACGATCAGCAGGACCGAGGAGATGCTGGGCAATTACGGTCCCGGACGCTTCGGCTTCATGCTCGAGAACGTGCGTAGATTCGAAGACCCGCTTCCCTATCGGGGGATGCAGGGATTCTTCGAGGTGCCCGACAGGATGCTCGCGGGTCGATACTGATATGCAGGAGGGAAAAGGAATGCCCAAGAAGACCGGAATCAAGACCAAGGTGAGCTCCTACGGACGCAGTCTGTCGCTCATCATGACCGCCGATCGCTTCGCCGCACTCGCATCTCATCTTCCCGAAGACAGCGAGGAGCGCGCTGCCATCGATGCCATGGTCGCCCAAGCGAAGGAAACGAAGGCACTCGACGAACTCAAGGCGAAACTCAACCAGCCGCTCTCCAGGGAGACTCTGACCCGGTTCGGCTGGAACATGTTGGACGAAGAAGGCGAAAAGAAGCAGCGGGTGACGGCCGGAGTGCGAGGTGGAGCTTTCCGCTTCGATGTGTTCGGCGAGCAATCGGGATGGGTCTTCGGTCCCAGGGGCGCCTTCCAGCGGGAGGACGAGAAGATCCTCGTTATGCCCGCGGCGTGGCAGGCAGGGGTGTTCTGCGAGAAGCATTCCGCGTGGATGCTCGGAGAGCCACGTCAGACGCAGACCGAAGCGGAGCAGGAGGCTCGAAACCTGCTCGCTTCCTGGAAGAAGGAGATCCCCGTGACCTTGGTCCATCTGGACCTCGATCCCGATGAGACCCATCCCGACCTGCCGGAAGGCGCGATCCAGCGGCGAGGATGCGTGAGAAACGCCGGACGCATGCCCATCCATGCGGTCCGCTACGGAAAGGATCAGCCGATTCACCAGATCAACGGCAGACGGGTGGACGCATTCCGCTTCGACGCGCGGCTCGGTGCCAACCAGTATGACGTCCTCAAGGACCTCGAGTGGAAGCTCGCTCAGCGTGACTACGACCCTCGGTGGGACAGTCACCGCTACATCCTCGACGGTCCAATCGACTGCGTCCTCGGCAGCATATGGGGAGCGGTATCCAACACATGCCCAGGATCCCTCGAATATGGCGCGCAGGAAATCTATCCGCTCCCGGACGAGAAGACGGCCATGGCCGCCGCGACGGCCATCGCGGTGGACAACGGATACATCGAAGGAGAGAAAGTGCCCTACCCCGAGACGATCCCGGTGCCGGACCATGCCACCGGTGCGACCACAGACAATCCGTTCGCATGAGGAAGCGCGAAATGCCGAAAGACAGTCAGGAAGACGAATTCTTCATCATCGACGTGCGCGAGAGCTTCGAACGAAACCCCTACATCACCCTCTGGCGCCCCAACAACGCGAACTACGCCTATCCTCTCGCCTGGGCGGGCCGTTACACGCGCAGGCAGATCGAGGAGGTTCCCGGATACTACTACAAGAGGCGACACGGGCATAAGCGGACGCTCGACAGGTATCCAGTGCCCTGCTCCATCGTGGAGAAATACGGAATCGATCCAGCCAGGGGACTGATAGACGGAGACACCGGGCCGGTGATCCCGAACACCGCGGAGGTGAGAAAGGCGCTGCGCAGGGCCAGAATGATCCCGGACTGGGTGGAGAAGGAAAAGGACGCAGCATGAACGAAGGACAGCAACAGGCACGGGCCTGGTTCGACACGCTCGAGAAGATTACCTGCGAAGACGCGCTCGCCCTCATCCGCGAGGGAGAGATCGTTCCCTGTGCGCATGGAACCATCCGTTCCACGATGGGAAGAGCGCATGCGGAGCAATTGATCGCCAAGGAAGGTGCACGAAGGGTTCCGGCAGGACAGGACCTGGGTCTCGATGACTATGGCATCGTCACCATCGACGAGGATGGATTCCCCGTCCAGATCGCAACCAAGCCGGATCCCGTATTCCTGTGCGTGATGCCGACAGGATGGTGGTGGTCCGATCGGACACGGGAAGAGGACGGCGACTACGTGCAGCTGGCATTCCTCTCCTTCTCCAGCCTGGAACTGAAGATCTTCGACAACTGTCGCGACGAATGGCGGGAGCGGATCACATCCAGGGCGGCCGAGTTCCAGTCCATGAAGGGACAGGACTACCAGATCAGTTCCTCGGGACAGACCATCAGGCTCGGATACGCCCTGAAGGACTGACGAGGAGAGCGGAAAGAGGATCGCTCAGAGGGAAGGAAAAGAGATGAGGACGAGAATCGACGGCCCGATCATGAACCTGTGCATGGCACGCGGCCTCACCGAAGACCAGGCGGCCGAGCTGCTCGGCGTCGTGTCGCGTGTGCATCTCACCGACAACCTCAGCACGAAGCAGAAAGTCAGCTTGCTGATGAAGATGCCCCGGATGACGAACCTCTGCAGCGAGCTCGAGATCATGACGCTGGAAGGCGACAGCTCGCAGTACCACAAGGCGCGGCGACGAATCATCGCCATGGAGAAGGCGCTGACGCGCCTCAGGGCGGGGGAAGACCACGGTATCCGGCGCAAGAAATGGCGTAAGGACAAGGACGATGCGAGGAGCATTATGGACACGCTGGTCCACGTCATCTCGCGAGACCCTCCGGTCACCGAGAAGGACATGATCGCCGATGCCCGATCCCTGCTGGTCAGGACCGGTGAGCTCGAGGACTACCGTTACACAAAGAGCGCTCCTCCCACATACGATGGCAAGGCCGGCCTCGCTGTCAAGACGACCAGCTCCGAGATCAAGCTGGCACGCAGCGAGACGGACGGCATCATCCTGCACGACTCCCCGTGCGGACAGCTGCGCATCCAGCTCAAGAACGAGATACCGGGAAGCTCCAGACAGAAGATCATGGCGCTGTGCGAGGAAGGGGCGCCTGCGGCGCAGATCATCGACTGGGACGGTCTGCGAGGGCCGCTGGCAGCGACGCTTCAGGACGCCCGGGAAGCCCCGTACTGGGAGGGCAGCACCTGCAAGGGAGAACGTCTCGAGATCATCGTCGATACCGGCTGGATAGAGAAGGACGAAGACACAGGCATCATCCATGTCCATCCCCCCGGAAGGACGATGCCCTACGCACGCGTGGCCTGAGTCCACGACCCCGGTCACGATACGCATTCCCGAAATTCACGGATTCATCCTATAAGGATGGCAGCAAGGAGATCATATGACCGATACATTCCCCAAGAGCCCGTTCCCCGGCCACGTGTTCGTCGCCAATGACGGCACCGGAAGCATCATCGGTGACGACGTCAAGGATACCGACTGGGTCGTCGTCCTGCAGCGCGACGGGACCATGAGAGGACCTCGTCCCGCCATGTGCTACAAGTTCAAGCATCTCGGCGGACCGGCGGACGTCGTCGCCTTCCACATCCACGCGACGCCCAGCGAGGCAAAGCAGCGCGAATACAAGGACGCCGACGACACCATCCGTCCGGTGAGCAGCGGACCCCGGGCATCGAAGGCCGGAGCACGGACGACCAAGAAGCCGGACGACGCCTTCGGGGCCATCCTGCAGGGCATCGGCCTGATCGGAACCCTGGGGGCCATGGCCACCGCCGCCATCATCGCGCTCGACAGCGACGAAGAATGAAGCACGGAAGGCCCGCACCGGCGAACGGAAATGCAATGACGCCGGCGCGGGCGGCCGTGGACGTGCGCGGCCTGCGCAAGGGATTCGCCGATCACCAGGCGGTGAAGGACGTGTCGATATCGATACCCGAGGGCACGATACACGGAATTCTCGGTCCCAACGGCGCCGGTAAGACGACAACGCTGCGCATGATACTGGGGATCATCGAACCCGACAGCGGCGAAAGAATGATCCTCGGGGAGACCGACCCCTCGCGAATATCCAGACATATCGGCTATCTTCCAGAGGAGCGGGGACTCTACCCGACCATGAAGGCAGCTGATGTCATCGCCTTCATGGGGGCCACACGCGGCATGGGTTTCACCGAAGCGCGTCGCAAGGGCGTGATCATGCTCGAGGAGAACGGGCTCGGACATGTCGCAGAGAAGCACATCCGCAAGCTCTCGAAGGGAATGGCGCAGACCGTGCAACTTCTCAGCACGCTCGTGCACGATCCGCGCCTGGTGATCCTCGACGAGCCCTTCTCGGGTCTCGATGCGATCAATCAGGGGCGACTCGAAGAACTGATCCGGTCGCTTTCCGCAAAGGGCACGACCGTCCTCTTCTCCACGCACGTCATCGCTCATGCGGAGCGGTTATGCGAGCGGGTGTCGATCATCGCAGGCGGACGGGTCCCCTTCTCCGGAACCGTTGACGAGGCGCGTGACATGCTCGGATCCAAGGTCACCCTCGAGACCCTTCGGGGCGAGGGAAAATGGACCAGCCTGCTCCCCGCCGATGCCAGGATGACCCAGACCGATCGGGGGTTCACCTGGACCTTCGACATGCACATCGACGACGGGAAGCCGATCAATCCCTTCCTGGCCTCCCTCATGGAAGGAGGAGCGGAGATAATCGCGTTGTCCGTGGAGCGGGCCGACCTCCACGAGGCCTTTGTGCAGATAGCCGGAAAGGCCGCGGCCGATTCGATGACAGAGAACGGGACACAGGCACCAGCATGACCAGAGAGAATGCGAGCGGAAGGCTGCCCTTCTGGCGATCCACATGGGTCGTCGCACGAAGGGATGTCACCACGATCATCTTCAGCAGGAGCTTCCTCCTGTTCCTCCTCGCGCCCCTCTTCGCGCTCATCATCGCGGGAACGACGAGTGCAATCCTGGTCGGCAGCGGCGAGAGACTGTCCAATCCACGCATACTCGTATCCATGGCCGATGCCGACGCACGGAAGGTGGAAAGAGCGGTCATGGTGATGAAGGAAAAGGCAGGTCTCGCCCTCCCCGAATTCGTCTACGAGGACGTCGGGGCGGATGCGAGAGAGAAGCTGAAGGACAAGAAGATGAATCTCCTGGCCGTCCTCGGCGGGGACCTGGAGCGCCCGGTGATCAGCGGGAGCCGGCATCAGGTGGAAATGATCACCGGAAGGATGTCCGTCATCCTGGCAGAGGCCGGGAGGGATGACGCCCTCGAGAGCTCGTATCCAGATATAACGAAGGATTACACGGACCCCGCAAAGGACGGTGCCGCCGCTGCCGGCATCGACCATACGCGCGGCGCCTTCATGACATCCAAGGCGGCGCAGTTCATCCTCTATCTTCTGACATCCACCCTGGCGATCATGGTCCTGACCAACCTGATCGAGGAAAAGGGCAACAAGATAATCGAGATCTTGGCCACCGCGATCCCCATGGAAGCACTCTTCCTCGGTAAGCTGCTCGGCATGCTCGCGGTCTCGGCAGTGGCGCTCACGGTCTGGTCGACCTTCTCGGTGCTTCTGGGAGCGGGAGTGAGCACCATGCTCGAATCAGCCGGCGTGAGCATCGCTCCGATGGTCGGCTGGCCAGCATTCATCGGACTGTTCGCGATCTACTTCTTCATGAGCTATCTCATCTTCGGCTCGGTATACCTCACTACCGGTGGCATGTCGCCGACGCCCAGGGAGGCGCAGATCTACACCCTCCCCATCTCGATCATCCAGCTTCTCTCATTCCTGGGAGGAGCCTATGCCGCCAGCGCAGGAGGAATGGTGACATGGATCGGAGTGGCCTTCCCGTTCACCTCACCCTACGTGCTTATCGGCCATGCGGCGGAAAAGGGCGGCAGCACCATACATCTCATCGGAATCGCATGGCAGATCGTCCTGGTCTCACTCGCCATACGGTTCGGAGCGCAGATATTCCGGAGCAGGGTCATAGACCAGCGTCCGGTATTCAGACTCAAGCGGCGGTCCACCACCCCCGATACGGTCTAACCAGTCCACCAAGGAGAAAAGCAGCATGCATGCAAAGAACTTCCCCACGCCCGAAGCGGGGTGGGACATCGCCGCGTTGACGGCGCTGTTCGCGTCCGATCCCGATGAACTCGGGGATGTCGATGTCGACGTGGACGGAGACGTCGTGTTCGTCACGATCAAGGAGAAGGGCGGTCTCGTCGTCTCCATGACGGCGTCCGGCGATCAGGTCCTGGCGAGCGTCCTCCTCGTCGAGGAGCGGGAGGTGCCCCGCACCGACGAGTTCAACAAGGCCGCCCTCACCCTCCACAAGGCCATTCCGCTCTCCACCTTCGGCCTGACCCGGGTCGGCGAGCAGAACTGGTACGAGCTCTTCGGGGCACTCTCGGTGAAATGCGGAGCGGACGATCTCGTCGAGGAAGTCGCGGTGCTCGCAACCAATGCGGCGGATGCCGCGGAATGGATCACGGAATGGAAGGCGAAGTACGACGTCTTCCCGGCAGAAGACAAGGGAGAAGCCGCATGAGCGCGTTCGGGAAACTGTGGACCGCCCTCAAGGGCGGCGCGAACGAAGCAGCAGAGAAGGCGGCCGATGGTCAGGCCTTCCGCATCCTGGATCAGGAACTGCGCGAAGCCGATGCCAATCTGCGCAAGGCGCGCGGCGACCTCGCCGGTCTGATGGCGACGTCGAAGAAGATCGAGCGCCGGCTCGAAGGCCTCTACACCAAGGAGGAGACCGATATCGAGAATGCCCGCTCGGCCATGTCGGCGGGACGCGAGGATCTCGCACGCCAGCTCGCACAGCGGGTCAAGGACGTCCGTTCGGAGATCGACCGGGACCAGCGCGATCTCGAGCAGATGCGCGGGAACGAGGCCAAGATGCAGCAGGTCATCCGGGAGACGGAACAGCGCATCCAGGCCATGAAGCGCGAGGTCGAGAGCGTGAAGGCGACGGAATCGCTGCAGCGTGCGCAGAGCGCGGTCGCCTCCTCGCATACGGGCGTCAATTCCAAGCTGGGCAGTGCAATGGGGTCACTCGAGCGCATCCGCGATCGGCAGGAGACCATGTCCGCCAGGCTGGAGGCGGGCGAGGAGCTCGCCGCTCTGGAGTCCGGCGCCGATCTCGACCGGAAGCTCCTCGAGGCCGGCATCGGCGGACGGTCGGCGAGTGTCGATGACATCTTCGCCGAGATCACCGGCCCCTCCAAGAGTGCGCCGCAGTTGACCGGTCCGGATCTCGATCTCGATCTCACGCCCTCGCGCGAGAAGACCAAGGCCCTGCCTTCGAGCTGATCGAAGAACTCCGGTAGAAGACACGAAGGGGAGGGTTCGCCCTCCCCTTCTCGCATGGACCCGACGAGATCCATGGACAGAAGACAGGACAGACACAGGAAGGAAAAGCGCATGCCGACAATGAGGCTCCTCTGGAAGAGGGTGTACACCGCCGTCGCGACGGCCAGGTGGAGCATGCTGCTGATGGTCGCGGCCGCACATCTCCTGACGAGCTGGATGCTGCTCGCGGCAACGGGCGAGACCGACCTCACCGGACATGGGGCGACCTTCTTCTACTATTACGTGGTCACCGCGACCACGGTGGGATACGGAGATCTCTCACCGGGTGGAGATGCAGGCAGGATCGCAGCGTCCCTCTACGTGGTCCCGATCGCCATCGCCATCTTCACGGCCATCATCGGAAAGGCCATCACCGACATTACGAGCTACCTGAGGAGAAACCACATGGGCATGGGAAGCCACGCCAAGAAGACCGGTCACATCGTCATCATCGGATGGCAGGGGGATCGAACACGCCGACTCATCGAGGGTCTGATCGCCGATGGCGTGAGCCATGAGCAGCCAGTGCTCGTCTCCTCGGCACTGACCGAGAATCCGATGCCGACCGAGATCGACTTCATCTCGGTCGAGACGCTGTCCGACGGACGAGGGCTGGAGCGCGCCGGGATCGTAGGTGCACGGACGGTGATCGTCCGGGGTCGCAACGACGACGAGACCCTCGCCGCGACCCTCGCCGCTCAGGGCGCCGCGCCCGACACGCATGTGGTGGCGCATTTCGAGGAGGAAGGCCCCTCGCGTCTCATCGCGAGTCACTGCGAGAACGTCGAGACAGTGGTCTCGGTGTCGACCGACATCATCGTGCGCGCAGCATGCGATCCCGGGTCATCAGCGCTGGCTCGACTGATGTTCTCCGGCAGCACCGCGGACACGGCCTACTCCGTCCGCATCCCGCCCGGCGTCATGACCAGCTTCCTTGACCTGCTGGTCTACATGAAGAAGCGTCACGGGGTCACCGTGATCGGGACGAAGTGCCCCGCCGAAGGGATAGTCGACCTCAACTGCGATGCCGACAAGCGGATCGGTTCGGATGACGTGATCTACTACATCGCCGACCATCGCATCGCGGCCAACGACATCGAATGGCAGGGTCTCGAGGGAGAAGCGGCATGATCAGAGGTCTCTTCGGACGCGGAAAGAAGGAGGAGGAAAAGGCTCCCGAACCCGTGGAGCGAGGACCCCTCGCCGTGGCCAACGGACAGGCGATCGAGATCGACGACCTCACCCTTCGTGCATCTCTCGCAGGTCGGGAATGCGCCATGGACCTTCCGTCGATAAACCCCTTCATCGTCGCCGGCATCGGTCAGACGATGCTAGACGCCGACATGCAGCTGACCCGCTACTACGACGATGACGATCGCATGATCCAGGTCATGGGCGCTCCCGGCTGTTCGATCGAGGAGGCGGTGGACGTCTCGTTCTATATGCCATGGGACAGCGTCGTGCCGGCGTCTAGCGCCGACTGGGACGAATGGACCGGACCCTCGGGGCGCCTGGGCCTTCCGAGCTACGATGCGGACGGCATCCTCTATCGGCGCTTCTGGGGCGACGGCGACGGTCGCATGGCCCTCGTCGAATTCGTCGAGGAGGTCGACGCCGAGGGTTCGAAGCGTGAGATCCACCAGAAGTCCATGCTCTACGCACGCGATCTGGGAGGACTCAACGAAATGCTGCTCATCCTCACGCAGTGCGATCTCAAGGGACGCGCCTCAGAAGGAGGGGCGTCCATCGAATTCATGATCGGATACGGGATCAACTCGGCCGACGTGAAGAGGGTCTGACGGGAGAGACATCATGGGACCACGAATGAATCCGGGCCATCTCGAGCCCCTACTAGCACTCATCAACAGGGAGTACCTATCAATGAACCTGCCTCAGTACATCATCGGCCTTCCGGCCTTCGCCGCCTGGTTCGCATGCGGTCTCGTCGCCTTCGCGGTGTTCGGCTTCGTCTACACCAGCATCACGCGCCATGACGAGATGAAGCTGATGAAGGCCGGAAACACCTCCGCCTCCATCGCGTTCGTTGGCGCTCTCATCGGCTACGCGCTGCCGCTGGGCTCCGCCGCCGCGAACACCGTCACGCTGGGCGAATTCATCACCTGGGCGGCGATCGGCCTCGTGGTGCAGGTGCTCGCATACTTCATCGCGACCTTCCTCCAGCCGAACCTGTCGCAGCGCATCACCGACAACGACATGGCCGCAGCCGTCTGGAAGGGTGGTCTGGCGATCGCCATCGGTATGCTCAACGCCAACTGCATGACCTACTGAGGAGACGAGCAACATGAAGCGCTACTCACAGAAGGGGCGGAAGACCCTCTCGCTCGGCACGATCGCCGTAGCCAGCCTCGCGGTCGCGGCCTGCGAGGCACCGGTGCCGGAACCCATGCCGCTCCCCAAGACGCCGATCCAGTTCGAGTCCCCGACCGAATGCATCGCCGCCGGATACGAGATGACGGCATGCAGCGATGCATACAAGGCCGCTCTCTCGAAGCACGAGGCAGAGGCCCCGCGCTATACCCAGCGGCAGCAGTGCGAGGACGAATGGGGTGCAGGCAACTGCAAGGAGACCGGGGCGGCCAGCGGCAACAGTTCGTTCATGCCCTTCCTCACCGGATACCTGCTCAGCAGCGCACTGAACGGCAACAACGGCGGCTACTACAACCACGGCGGCTACTACGGTTCGCCGATCTACCGCAGTCGCGCGGGCAACGTCCAGCTGGCCCCGTCCGGCGGAAGCACGATCGGGACCGGCACAAGCGTCAGGAAGGTGGCCACGGCGCCCGTCACGGCGCCGAAACCGGCCAACGTCAATACCCGCAGCGTCTCTCGCGGCGGGTTCGGCGGAAGCATGGGCGGTCGCAGCTTCGGCGGCTGATCCGCCAGCATGCATATGGAGGAGGGGCGGACACCCCCTCCTCCTCTTACACGAACATCATCAGGAGCCGGTCATGGAACCTCCCGTCTACAAGGTCGGGACGATGCTCGACATCGCCCGCATTCCGCCAGAGGCGTTGCCCCGCTTCATCTCCGAGCTTCCCGAGATGCTAGGCATGCTGCGCGAGGTCGACAAGTTCCACAAGGGCATGGCGGCAGAGGCTTCCGACCCGGAACGCGCGAAGGAGGCGCTCGCGGAGAGCGAAGCGCATCTCCTCTCCGGCCTGGAATGGGTCGATGACGGCAAGGACGACTTCAGATTCACCATGACCGGCAAGGACGAGGAGGGGAACGAGGTCGTCAAGATGCATGCCGATTCGAAGACGCGCGACGTGGCGGCCTACCACGACGGTCAGGACCGCACATACGACATCCTGCTGGCAGGTCGTCTCCGACGCGCGGGGATGACGATCAGCAACGAGGATTTCGCAGTCATGATGCCGGAGGGACGCCTCGTGCTACCCGTCGGCCGACTGCACGAGATCAGGGATATGACGGCTGACGCCGTCAATGAACTCTGCCTCTCCGCCAACAGGACCCTGCAGGTGGAGGGCCGCGAGGACGAGGTCCCGACCGCCTGGCGTGCGGTGGCGGAGATAATCGCTCCTTGAGAAGAGACGCAATGCATACGGGAATCGAAGGGAAAAAGAGACCATGAAGCGCATCGATATCGAAGGCCGAGCCGACTGGAAGGACAAGGCCAAGGAGGTCGGCTTCGGCTTCCACAGCCCCGATGACGAGGCCTACTGGACGGACGATGCCGCCTACGTCTTCACCATGAAGCAGATCGAGGAGGACATCGAGGAGGCGACCACGCAGCTGCATGAGATGTGCATCGACACCGTCGGCCGCATCATCGATGACGAAGCCTCCCTGAAGGCGCTGCACATACCTGAGGCACGCTGGGATCTCGTCCGCTCCAGCTGGAAGAACGGAGACCCGCATCTCTACGGACGCTTCGATCTCGCCTATGACGGAAACGGCCCCGCCAAGATGCTCGAATACAACGCGGACACGCCCACCTCGATCTTCGAGGCCGGCTTCTTCCAGCACAACTGGATGATCGACCAGCGCGACGCCGGTCGACTACCCGCGGAAGTCGACCAATACGACTTCATCCAGGAGAGCCTGGTCGAGGCCTTCGCTCAGTTTCCCAAGGACGTGATCTTCCACTTCTCGTGCTGGACCGACAACATCGAGGACAAGGGAACCGTCAGCTACCTTATGGACTGCGCCACGACGGCCGGACACCGGGTGAAGATGGTGGATATCCGCAAGATCGGCGTCGATGCACAGGGCCGCCTGACCGACGAGGACGACATCACCATCGGCCGGTGCTTCAAGCTCTATCCATGGGAGGACATGCTCCGCGAGCGATTCGCCAAGCACATCGTGCCCGGGCAGTTCGTCGAGCCGGCGTGGAAGAGCATCATCTCCAACAAGGGTTTCCTCGCCCAGCTGTGGAAGCACCACCAGGGGCACCCCAACCTGCTCGAGACGATCGTCATGGGGACTGATACCGTTCCCGGAAGCTACGTGCGCAAGCCCTTCTTCTCCCGTGAGGGCGAGAACATCGTCATCGTCGAGGACGGGAAGATCACCCAGTCCACCGAGGGCGACTACGACGGCGGTCCATGCGTGCTCCAGCAGAAGGCCGACCTCTTCCGCCATGGCGATCGTCATGCGGTGATCGGGAGCTGGGTCATCGGCGATCGCGCCTGCGGCATGGGCATTCGCGAGGACGAGGGCCTCATCACCAAGGATTCCTCGCTGTTCGTCCCTCACGTCATCATAGGCTGAGGGGAACTGCCATCCTATAAACGGCGTATGATCGGGTAAGCCCAGTCAACAAGGAACGAACCCATGAACGCCCCAAAGATCGCCCTCATCCTCTCCGCGGCGGCCCTCACCGCCTGCACTCCGGAGCCATCCACCGAACAGGAGCCCTCCGCCGAGCCGCCGGTGGAAGAGACCATGTCCGGTGAGGAGAACACCACCTACTCGCGCTACACGATCGCGAAACAGAACAGGATCCTGGCAAAGCAGGAAGCCGGCGAGACCCTGAGTGATGAGGAACAGCGTTTCCTCGAGGAAAATCCACCCATCGAAGAAGAGGAAGACTGATGGAACAGAAGGCCCCCAAACCACTGCTCGCCTATTCCGTCACCGAGGAATTCGAGGGCACGGGCGGCATCGTATTCGCAAGGAGCGCGATCGCCGCACGCAGGATGGGGGCCGAACGATATGCCGACGGCGAATTCGAGAACGCCCTTTGCCGGCGGGCGCCCTATGCCGACGAATACGCCGAGAGCGGCGTTGTTCCGGCAGGTCGGCTCATCGCGGAAGGCTGGCACTTCGAGTGCTCGGGGTGCGGCAGGACGATCGACAACGACTATCTGTGGGAAAATGACATAGACCCTGACGACGTGGTCGGGACCCAGGACTCCTCGGTCTACTGCAACGAGCTGTGCGAAGCCCACGAGGCCCTTGAGCGGGCCCAGCGAAAGGTCTTCGATCGACGCTGGATGCGGCGCCTCGTCAAGTTCGTGAAGGCACGATTCCCCGAAGCCGAGATCGTCCGGGACAGCCAGTTCAGGCGTCCTCACGTGTACGGTGATCGACGCAACGGTCGCCACCTCCTTCGGGACGCGAACATCCCCTTCACGCTCCCGTGCCTCGAGCACGGACCGGCGAGCCTCGTAGTCGAACGGCACCAGTCGCCGGGCATGCGCTACGGACGCAAGGAAAAGGACGACTCCCGAAAGAGGAGCGTCTTCTACGTATGCCATCCCGATGACCGGGAGGCCATCAACGCCTACATGCAGGCGAACCCACCGCGCCGCTGAGAGCGCGCGAGACCCCAACAGGCCCGAAGAATGGACCGGCCGCGGAAGCGGCCGGCCCATTCATGACGCCGCATTCGCATAAGAGAGAAGAGTCGCACATGTCCAACCTGGAGACCAGAAAACAGGGCCAACGATCATCCGTATTCCTGACAGGAGAGGCCCATTACGAGGACAGGATCGACATGGTCAGGATCAGGAACCTGTCCGAGGGCGGCGCCATGCTGGACAGCAAGGGCAATGGCGCACCCAAGGTCGGCACCAAGGGCAAGCTGGTCCGTCGCCAGAACGAGATCCGCTTCGTGGTCAAGTGGCGTCAGCAGGAACGCTACGGCATCGAGTTCGACGAACCCATCGACGAGCAGGAGATGCTGATCCAGATCGGCAAGGCGGAACGACAGCCTGACCACAGGCCCCGGTTCCGTCGGCCGGGCCTAACGGAGAAGAAGAGATGAGCAGAGAGAGCGAACAGTATATCGGCGGATACCAGCGTGTCCTGCCTCGGGACGCCTTCAACGAGGGGAACCTGATGACCAACATCGGGCGGCTCTGGATCCTGCTCGACGAGCACCGCGACCATGACGCATCCATCGTCGAGGAGAACGTCGAGCAGTTCGACATCCGCCAGAACGACGCCACGGGAGGACTGACCGTCACCAACCTCACGTTCCTCGTCGGAGGGACTCGGCACTATCTCGAACGGCCGCTCAACTCCCGCGACAAGTGGCCGCTCCTCGTATCCGAGAAGGATGGCGACGAGGATTTCGAACCGGTCGAGATCTTCAACGACGAAGGCGGGTTCTCCGCCGATATGCTTCGGCTCATCGGCGCGCAGAGGAAAGAAGCCGAGACCGGCCCGGCCCATGCCGAACTCATCAGCAGGCTCCTCCGCCTGTCGGCCCAGAGGGAACACGAACAAAGCCTTTCGAGGGCGGACCATCCCCAGGCGCTTCACGTCTCGGTGGCCGGCGAGAACCGTGTCAACCGAGAGATCGCCAATCTTCTGCCCGAGATCATCGAGGCGCTGGCAGGGAAGACCACCTGACCGACTGGCGGTCCCGGCAGGGCTCGAACCTGCGGCCTCCGGATTCGGAATCCGACGCTCTATCCGACTGAGCTACGGGACCTGCGGGAATGACTGGCGCGCTCGGCAGGACTCGAACCTGCGACCTCCGGATTCGTAATCCGGCGCTCTATCCAACTGAGCTACGAGCGCTTGGACATCCATGGCACAAGGCCGTTGGTGCGCGCGGATGGTCTCGAACCATCGACCTCGCCCTTATCAGGGGCGTGCTCTACCCCTGAGCTACGCGCGCGTCACGGCATTGTGCGATGGAGCGGACGGTCGGATTCGAACCGACGGCATCGAGCTTGGAAGGCACGCGCTCTACCCCTGAGCTACGCCCGCATCTCCATCACGGCATCGTCAGCGAACGATCTGGAGCGGGCGAGGCGATTCGAACGCCCGACCCCCACCTTGGCAAGGTGGTGCTCTACCCCTGAGCTACGCCCGCGCAGCCAGATCGCATGCCGGCGATGCAATGCATCACCAGATTGTCAAAGATCGAAGGATCTGGGGCGATCGACGGGGTTCGAACCCGTGACCTCCGGCACCACAAGCCGGCGCTCTGACCAACTGAGCTACGATCGCCACAATTCCTTCACGAAGACGGCCCGATACGGCCGTTTGCGCCTCGATCTCTCGGATGGGGTCGGTTGCGTGGTTCTGTCAGGAGGAGGTGAAATCCGTTTTCACCTTAGAAGAACCGGCCAGCGCCCATCCGGTAGACCGTGGGCGCATGGATACGCCCGTGGTCATCGACCTCGGATGCGAATTCCATGGATATGCCGGTTCGTCTTCATGAGGGTCTTGTAGCGACGGATCGCCCATCCTGCAACACCGAAAACACCCGATAACGGGAGAGGTTCGAGAAATCATGGAGGAGAGAGGAAAATGGGAGTGACCGCCCACGAGGTCCGCGACCTCATACTCGCTTCACAAGGCGATCGGCTCGAGAATCTGCCGGAAGAGCAGGGGCTATATGCGCTTCTCGATCACACCGGGGCCATGCGCTACATCGGGATGACAACCATGACCATCAGACGAAGGGTCGCCCGGTATCACGTCGCGGGAGACGGTAATTCACACAAGTACTCATGCGCCTACAATGCCGGCCTCCTGTGGCATGATCGCCGGGATCCGCGTTCGGACAGTGCCGACGGACGCATATCGAAGAAGGCGCGACGCGACTTCGCAAGGATGACCTGCAGGGCCATCGGTGTTCCGCTCCCCGGTCTGACGCCCGCTTCCCTCGCACGAATCGAGAGGGACGTGATCGGACTCGTCCGTCATCCGGACTGGAACGACAGTAAGTCGATCGATGCCATGGAGGTCGATGACCAGGTGAGGGTCATGACGTCGATGTGGAGCCATCGGGAAAGAATGGCCATGGAGCGACAGAGGGAGCGCTGGATGGAAGGAAGAAGCTCATGAGACCCCTGTGGATCAGCAGGCCGCTGGAGAACTGGCAGGACGTATGCGCATGGGCACAGGATGCCGGCGTCAGGAAGATCATCCCTCCGGAGCATCTGCATCTCACCATGGCGACGGTCCGCGAACCCGTCGATCATAGTCTAGTCACGGCCGAAGAAGACGAGATCATCATCGCTCCCGGTGCCAAGCCGGTGCAGATCTTCGCCTGGACCATCAAGGCCCTGACATTCACCGACCCCCGCCTGACGGCTCGGCACGCCGAACTCCTGCGCGCATACCCGGCGATGGACCATCCCGATTTCAGGCCGCATCTGAGCCTGTTCAAGGGCGGGCGCATGCCGAGGTCCGAATACGACGGCCCCCTCGTATTCGGACCGGAACGCATTCTCGAGTTCGACTCCGACAATTCCAGGGGGATCAAGCATGCGAAGGTCTCGGACCTTCTCGGAGGAACGCCATGACCGGCTCGCGTGACGGAGAACTCGATGACATCGATGTCCGATACGTCGTCGAGGCCACATTCGAGGTTCGCGCCGACGACGGACGCCACGGATGCGCGGATGCATCCTTCTCGGTCACGTGCGGTGTCTATTCCGGCATACCCGACAGGGACAACATCGCCGCACTCATCAACAGCCGCAGCCTGGACGTCGACGACATCGACATCGTGATCGGCGACTTCGACGCTGAGGAGATCACGGACATCGTGGAGAAGAGAGGCGTCACGGGGGCCGAGATACGATCCATGACCATCGAGGAGGTCCTGCACCGCGACAGGCCGATCGCACACAACATCATACCGATCGCACACGGAGAAGATCGATGACCGAACACAGGGACGAGGACAGCATGCGCGAGGATCTCGCATACATCGCCGACCTGAGGGAGGAGGTGGGACTTCTCTACAAGCGGCTCTTCTCACTGAACGTCGGTGGGCGATTCCATGCCTTCCTCGAGTGGTGCGGCGTCATGGGCGAGCATCTCAACATATGCGAGGACATGGTCCGCAAGGGTCTTCCGGCATTCGAGATGAACCGCCATACCGGCGAGACCCCGCACATCCCTCCCTATCGCCTGTCCTACATGGCGGAGAAGATGGAATGCATTTTCGACGGACTGCTCAAGGTCGAGGCCGACACCTCCTCCGGTGGCGGAGAAGACCACGAGGATGACGATCCCGTACGCAGATCGTATGATCCTCTGGCCGATCTCTCCCTGCTGCCACGGCGATCACAGACGCAGCGGGCGCTCGACGATCAGCTGAGGGACCTCTCGGTCGTCGCGAACAGGCTCGGGCTCTATGACGCAGCCGACCATCTCAGACGGAAGATCGAAAGATGAAGCCCATGACGATCGATCGTTTCTCGCTGCATCTTCTGGAACGGAGCTTCACGAGAGAAAGAGCGGCAAGGCTCATCCGTCTCGCTCACGGCACCGGTCCCTGGGCGACACTCGCGGGTCAGATACTCTCGGACGCCCTCGACGGAGGGATCACCGAAGAAGCGGACGGCGTCGTAGGGGCAAGCGCGCGACTCGATGAACGTTCCTTCTGGGCGAGCACCTTCATCGCCATCCGCGATCTCGGCGACGCCATGCCCGAGAGCACCAGGATGACCATGAAAGGAAAGGATGCCGGTAGCGTATTCGGCGTCGAGGGACTCCTGGGTCGCAGGATCATCGATACCGGCGTCAGTGACGCCGAGACATGGTGGGCGAAGGTCGAGGCCGACGATGTCAGTCTGCCCGATCAGGGGCTCGTGCAGCTCACGAGCGAGATGATCGGGATGATCCCGAAGATATCGCGCAACATACTGGACAACGCGACATCCTCCATCGGCAGGTTCACGCTCACCGGCCTCCTGATCCTGATCACGACAGCCGGCCTGCTGTTCGCCGTGCTTTCGACGGACCAGCCGGAATGGATACGGATCCTCGTCGCCATGACGGGGCCGGTCCTCATCTTCCGTCACTGTGACGGACGAGACTGGGACGCCCAGAAGAGGGTGGAAAACAGGAGCAGGACCCTGTCCTCCCTGGCATGATGGAAGCGGATACGGACATGGAAGACAGGATGTGGGTCGCCGACACCGAAGGCAACGGCGCCAACCCCAATGAACCAATCGAACTCGCCATCGTCGAGATGAAGGGATTCGAGATGACAGGAAAGGCCCATACCTGGCGCTTCCGCCCCCGGAATCCCATCACGCGTCACGCCACCTATGTGCACGGCATCACCAACGCGGACATAGCATCGGCTCCATCATACGACGAACAAGCCGACGAGGTCATGGAGAAGCTCGGTGATCTGCCGATCGTCGGACATTCCGTATCGGTCGAGGTGAACATGATCGGCAGTGTCCAGCCGGACTGGGAGCCGGCGCGGGCCTATGACACCCTGCGCATCGCACGTCGCCTCCTTCCTGAGCAGAAGAAGCACAAGCTGGGCATACTCGGCGATCAGCTCGGCCTCAGCGAGGAGGCACGACGTCTGACGGGAGGAAAGCCCCATAGTGCTCTCTACGACGCGGTGCTGACCGCCCTGCTCCTGCGGCATTTCGCCTCGGGAAATCCTGACCGCATCACCAAGCTCATGCAGCACGCCGAGATCATGGCGGGACGCAGGTCCAATGCCCGCCGGGAAGCCGAGAAACAGCGCAAGCGCCAGCTGCGCGAAGAGTTCAGGGTATCTCGATGAGCGAAGACGCCGCACTGCACGACTGGTCGTCCCTCGACGAGGAGGGGCTGCGTCGGCATGCCTCCCAATACGTCGGATGGGCCACCAACGAGATGTCCGACCCTGATGATCTCTCGTGGCGTCTGGAGATGCAGTTTCCCCTGTCGGAATTCCGTTCCGTCCCCACCGACTGGCAAGATTACTTCGATGACGACGTGCGCGGGAATCCTCGATACGACGAAGGCTTCGAGAACGCGGAGTGGCACACACCCGCGGTGATCAGCGTCGAGCACGACGAGATCATCATCTGGGACGGATGGCATCGCATCGCGACGTCGATGACACGTGGAGACGAATGCATGATGGTGATAGTCGGGAGTCAGGTTTCTCCCCATTCCTGAACGCCTGGGGCGGAGGAATGCAGAGAGAGGAAAAACAGTTGTAAGTCCGGTTTTCAGGATGATACAATTCGTTTGTCAACCTCTCGATAGGAGACGCAATGAGCACCAATGCAGCAGTCCGCACCGAAGACATGGAGGTGCGTCCGCGTGCCTCGACCGTGAGCTTCGCCCTCGAAGACAACAGGCTCCTCGCCGAAGTCTGTGGCCCCATGGAACGCAACGTCGACTACATCGAACGCAAGATGGACGTGTCGATCCGGTGCCGCGGCAATGACATCCAGATCAACGGCAACCTCGCCGAGGACGCCCAGGAGGTCATGCGACAGCTCTACAGGCATCTCCAGTGCTCCGACGAGGAGATTACGAACGGTCTCATCGACACCAAGATCCGGGACGCCGCCCAGCTCGATCTCCCTGAGATCCCCGCTCCGAGCAACGTCCTCCCCCAGGTCAGCATCCGGACGCGCAGGAAGACCATCACCCCACGCACCCAGACGCAGACGCAGTATATCAGCGCGATGCAGCGCGGCGAGGACCTGATCTTCGGGCTCGGCCCGGCAGGCACCGGCAAGACCTACCTCGCGGTCGCCCAGGCCGTCTCCCAGCTCATCCAGGGCAAGGTGCAACGGCTCATCTTCTCCCGCCCCGCGGTCGAGGCCGGCGAGAAGCTCGGCTTCCTGCCCGGCGATCTCAAGGAGAAGGTGGATCCCTACCTCCGCCCCATCTACGACGCACTCTACGACTGCCTCCCCCCGGAACAGGTCGAGACGCGCCTCGCCAGCGGCGAGATCGAGGTGGCTCCGCTCGCCTTCATGCGCGGTCGGACCCTCGCGGATGCCTTCATCATCCTCGACGAGGCCCAGAACACCACCAAGGAACAGATGAAGATGTTCCTCACGCGCTTCGGCGAGAACTCGCAGATGATCATCTGCGGGGATCCGAACCAGACCGACATTCCCGGCGGCCCGCCGATGTCGGGACTGACCGATGCGATGGCCAAGCTCGATGGCGTGGACGGTATCCACTTCGTCAAGTTCGGCGCGAAGGACGTCGTGCGTCACCCCATCGTCGGAAAGATCGTGGACGCCTACGAAGGCGGCTCCGAATAGGAGAGAACCCCACGATCCCCCAAACTGGGCCCGCTCCGGCGGGCCTTTTTTTTTTTGATCCATAGCGCAAGGACAGGCAGATGGACGAATTCGCACGGATGATGCTTCAGGAAGGCGTTCGGCCGCTCGGACAGAAGACCGCAGGACAGAACCGACCGGGAAGAACGGAAGAAGCCTCCCGTCAGGACGGCGGATCGACGAACGAGACTCCCGCTCCTGCCGTGACCACACCCTCAGGTCCCGCCTGGAAGGGCGGAGCGGATGCACGACGCACCCTCGAAGCGGCCATCGACATGGCGCGGGAGGACCGCATCGCCGGAGCCCCCACCTGGATCACCGGTCTGCGGCAGGACGGCAGATCGCTGTCCATGCGACCCGAGGCGACTCTCGGCGAGATCGTCTCCGCGGCTGATCGCGAGGATCTCCGGCTCATCACGATCGCCGGGCGGGACTGGACCTGCATCCTCCACCCCTCGATGGGAATCGCGACGATCGAACACGACGCTCGATGAACGCGATCGATTCCGTCCCGTACAGGCGTCTCGAGACATCGGGCCTGGGACACAAGGACATATGCATCCTCATTGGGGACATCGTGCGCGCCGGAGGGATCTCCGCATGCAGGGATGCGAAGGGCTTCTGGGGAAGAGGGGCAATGGCACTCCTGGAAGTCGAGCACAGGATCGGCGGGGAGCTGATCGAGGATCGCGGAAAGACCGCGATGCGCCTTAATTCGGACAAGACCCTCATGGAGGGATATCCGGAGATCTGTCCCGGTCGGTCACGATGCGAGGGCGGAATACTGTACCAGTCGCGTATCGCCCTCAAGGAAGGCGTCCTGCTGCAGGGCGATTCGATCTTCCTGCACGGGGTCCATTCCGCGGCGATCCCCGAAAGCGTCCTGGTGGCGGCGGCCGGGCGACCGCTGACGAGGCTGGTGGATCACGCCAGTCTGTCCGACCTGATCGTCAGGGATCGCTACCAGGTGCTCCCCGACAGGATCATCATCGAAGTGCGCCACCCGGTGATCGAGCTTGAAACCGTTCGCCTGGCCGATCGCATCCGCGCCCTGCCCCGCATCATGGCGCGACAGTCCGGCCTCATCGGTCGGATTCGCGAAAGACGGCTCGTGACAAGACAATACGCATCACTGGCCGTCATCGCAGTCCTCCTTGTCTTCCTCCTGACGCTCTCGTCCGGACGTATCGCCCCCGTCCTGATCGCCCTCACCGGACTCGCCATACTGCGTGACACCCTGCTCCCGTGCAGCGGGGACATGAAGGCGAGCATACGGAAGACCAGGGACGAATTCCCGAGGATGTGACGGAGCGCCTCGCATCACCACCAGACAGCGGAAAAATCACATGAGACATACAGCAGACACCGGCAGGAAAGTGCTGGACTTTCTCGAGAGCAACGATCTGGAGGCGACGCCCTCCAACTATCGTCTCGGCTATGTCTTCATCACTGCCGGCTGCAGTCGTCTCGTCAAGGAGATCAACGGCTACATCGACGACAAGCTGCGGATCAGACAGGTCAACATGGACGACATGATGAAGCGTCACGCCATCGAGGGACGTCAATTCTCCAGCAAGGGCGCAGTCTCTTCCGACGAAGAGGATTCGGAGGAGCGCGAAAGGGAGATGACGGCCTTCGCCACTGCGGCGATGGCACTCGTGAAGGACACCCGCAGGGCGACGGGTGAACTGACCAGGGATCTCACCCAGGAAAGCGAGATCATCCAGTCGGGCGCCCGCGGCGAGGCCCTGGAAGCCGCCATATTGAGGATGGTCCATCGATCACAGGAGACCGAGGACAGGCTGAAGGAATCCAGCAAGCGGATCAAGCGCCTCCAGACCGACCTGGAAGAGGCGCGGAACACCGCAACGGTCGACGAGCTCACGGGGCTCCGGAACCGCAGAGCGGCAAGGCAGCTCATGGAGACGCTGGACGCCGGATCCGAGCGGTATGCGGTCGCCGTCATCGACATCGACAACTTCAAGCGGATCAACGACACATTCGGTCATCCCGTGGGCGACCGCGTCATCGCGCATGTCGGGCGGGTCCTCTCGGAGAGCGTGGCGCCCGAGATGGTGGCGCGCTGGGGAGGCGAGGAATTCCTCGTCGTCTCGCGCGAGATGTCCTGCGCCCAGATGCACGACAAGCTCGACGAGGCCCGGAGGCATCTGCGTGAGAGGCATCTGAAGGTCAGGGAGACCGACAGACCCCTGGGAACGATCACGTTCTCGGCGGGGATCTCTCCTAGCAGCGGAAATTCCACGGAGTGCGTGGAAATAGCCGACGGCCTGCTCTACGAAGCGAAGCAGAACGGGCGAGATCAGATTCGCTCATCCTCAAAACTCAAGGCTGCCTGACAATCTCAATGAATTTCTTGGAAAGAAACCGCCGGGTCGCCCTCGGCTTCCTCGAACACATCGGCAACATCTCGATCGCTCGCTACAGGAACAGGACGGCGGGCGTGGACTGGAGCGTCCTCATGGACCGATGGGACCCCGGACAGAGCGACAAGGGAACCGTCCTGCGCAGGCTCGATCCCGATGTCCCCGATCTCGAACTGACCTACTTCGCGTGCCACGGCACACTGCCTCTCCATGTCGACATGATCGGCAGGAAGAGTCTCACCTTCGGCGCCATCCTCCATTGCCCCGAGGAACTCCACCTCAACGCCTCCGAGGGGTCCGTAGAGGTGGAAGCAGGCACCCTCTTCATGCTGGATCCGTCGATCCGGCACGGAGCTCAGGCGGAAGGTCGATTTCTCTTCGCGACCATCGACCTGCCCGAGCACCAGGCACCCACGGTGGAGAAGTTCAGGAGGCGCGTCGGAAAGGACATCCGGCGCATCGCCCAGAAACACGGTCACAAGGAGACCACATGATCTATCACCTGCACACCACCGGCACTCCCGTCAGTTGGAGCATCGCGGCGATCTACGAGAAGAGCCTAGGCATAGCATCCGAGGCGGCCAGGAACTGGCATTCGAGGCACGACTCCATCGAGGCCTTGATCAGGGTCGAACGGGAAGACGACGGATCCGTCCGGAAGGCCGAATGCGTCGAGATATTCTGGGTTAAGCAGGACCGGCAGGACAAGGACACGCACGGGATATTCGTCTCCGGATTCAAGGACATCGTCGACGATGACACGCGTTCGATCATCGAGGAACTGCTTCGTCAGGCGATGATCGCCCAGGGATACCTGATCCCGCCACGGCAATGGGCGGCCCGCTATCCGGCCTCCAAGATAGTCTCGGACCACTTCCGCGACTTCAATCGCGCATACGAGGACCACAAGAAGGCGGGCACGTCCCGCGACGAGTTCTTCGAGGACCGATGGATCATGTTCATGGAGCGTCCTCGGGACCACGTCCTCGCCTACACCGTCAAGCCACGCGGCAAGGGATACGGAATCGAACCCGGAAGAGAAGGTCTGACCGATCCCACGCAGGGCAAGTCATGGCGCGAGATCGAGGATGCAAATGCCTACTGTCGGCATCTCAATTCGGGATTCAGCTGGGAGGAGGCGCAGATCCTCATGAGACCCGAGCCCGTGGAGGCACCATACCCCATCGCCGACCAGGCTCTGGACGCGCTCGACGCCCATCTCCGCGATGTCGGAGACGACGGTCGCCATGACGATCTACGCACACAGATCGAGGAGGAGGGAGAGCGGGCCTTCAATCGCTCCAACATGCGCGGTCACGTGACCTCCTCGATGATGGTCGTCCGTCTCGACACCATGGAATGCCTCCTCATCGAACATCTCCATCACCAGCTGTGGCTGGCTCCCGGTGGACATTACGAAACGGGGACACTGCTCGAGAGCGCTCTGCGCGAGGTGGAGGAGGAAACGGGTCTCACCGACGTCGAGCCGGTCTTGAGGCACCCGATCCATATCGATACGCATCCCATCACGGCGCGCCCCGCGAAGAACGAAGGCGAACACTTCCATTCGGACTACCTGTACGGAGGCATCGCCCGCGGGTCCACGGACCTCGTCGCGCAGGAGGACGAGGTCGCCGGGGCGGATTGGAAGCCGCTCGAGGAGGTCGCCCGGTGGAAAGGACACGCCGGTGACGGCGCGAGGCGCATGATCAGCATACTGAAGGAAAAGGGACTGCGATGACGACAGGCCGCACGGGACCACATCCGCCGGCCGACGACATCGAGACCATCCATCAGGGCACGGCGCTCTACACAGCGGATCCAGAGATCGAGAACCTGCTCGACCGGATCGGCTGGCCCGATTGCGGAGGACGTCTGCTCGACCCGGGATGCGGTGACGGCAACATGGTCATCGCAGCACTTTCCCGCCTCGATCTGCGGCCGGGTCCGGGATGCAGTCGCCAGGCCTTCCGCGTCCAGGGCTTCGAGTTTCACAAGCCGAGCGTTCACGAAGCACGTCAGCGCTACCGCCGGCTCCTCGTCGAACGCGGATGGAATCCGCACGAGGCCTACCAGACCGCGAACCTAGCAATCGAGGAGCGAGACTTCCTGCTAGATCCCCGGGAGGGCGCATGGGACATCATCCTGAGCAATCCGCCCTACTGGCGCCGGATGCGTCTCCCCGAACGCTATCGCCAGCTCTTCGATGAAGCCGTGCCGCCGCACGCGCGCGGCGACCTTCTCCACGCCTATCTCGACAGGTGCCTGTCCACGATCGCCTCCGAAGGGCGCCTGGCGCTGGTCACCTCCGACCGCTGGCTGACCAACGCCACGGCCGCCGATCTGCGCGAAGCGATCGGACAGCGGCTCAAGATCGAGCATGCGGAGCGTCTCACGAACGGAAGCCCCTTCCACCGGCCGAAGGACAGGCGACAGGGAAGTCCGCCACGGGTCCATGCGGTAGCGCTCGTCCTCTCCGACACCGGGCGCGCCATGACGCGCGATCCCTTCCTCACAGAGGAATTGCCCGAGGTCACGGGGATTCCATTCGCGCAGCTCGCCGACATACGTCTCGCACCATGGCTGGGACCCGACGGCATCTTCCTCATCGACGATCCGGACATGCTTCCGGAAGCGGTCACGGTGCCATGCATCATGCCGAGGGGTATCGACCCGGATACCGACGAGATCCTCGAGACCACCCGGTGGGCGATCGTCACCGGCGACGAAGTGCCGGACACCAGCGTGATGGCGCATCTGAAAGCGAACATGGGGCGCATGCCGGACCGCGGAGTGAGACCGGTCGCATGGCATCCGCCGGAACGCTTCGACAGGCACCTGCCACTCGCGGAGGAGGCGATCCTCATCCCGCGCATCGCCAAGCGACTGAGGCCGATCACCATCCCCGGTGGGCACCTGCCCATAAACCACAGCCTCGTGGTGGCAAGCGGACTGCCGGCGGACACCATCCGCACGATGCTCGAGCATCCTCTGGTGCAGCGCCAAGCCGACATTCTCGCCCCGCGCGTGGAGTCGGGATACCGCTCCTACACCGCGACGCTGCTGCGCCAGCTCGTCATCCCCTACGAAGCCATCCCTTCGGACATCTCCGAAGCGGCCTGAACACGACCAGAAAGAGGACTACCATGTTCGATCCCATCCTGACCCAAGAAGAAGTCGCCGCCCTGCGCAAGATGCGTGAGCGCATCCGGTCGACGCGACCCAATCCGAAGGGGCCACAGATGACGGTGCACTTCGCCGTCGAAGACGCCCTCGGCGCCCTGATGGCCATCGGGGCAGGGAATCCGAGCACCCACAAAGAGCTCGAGGACGCAGGCAAGGCGGTTCGCCAAGCCGTGCTTGATCGCTGACACCGTCTCATTGCGAAGGACATCGACGATGCACGAGAAGACCGACATCCGCACACCGATCCAACCGGCGAACTGGGACTATCTGCGCGTCAATGACTCGGAGACCCGAGAGAAGATCGACAGCGTGTTCACGCGATATGCCGAGAACGACAATCTCGTCGGACGCGGACTCATCAAGGACATCTATCGCAGCGACCTTGCAGAAGGCATCGTCGCAACCATCGTGTGGGGCTACCCCAAGGGGCGCTATCCAGGGGGACGCGGCTTCAATCCCGTGCTCGACCAGATCGACGAGATCGTCGCCATCCTCTCGATCGGAAGGGAACGCTCCGGCAGCATCGATGCCGCGGAACTCTGCTACCGGTTCAACCGGATATCCGGCATCGGCATCTCGACCTACAGCAAGATGCTCTACTTCGCGGAAGTAGAGGCGAAGGAGGGTCTCTGCCTCATCTACGACCAGATGGTCATGCGTGCCATCAGCGTGTCCCCGGAACCGGAACTCGTGCCTCTACAGGCCCGGCTGGGATCGAACTACCTTTCGTCCAAGGGCAGTGCTCCTTCCTACAGGACCTATCCGTCTGCGCTCCAAGAGGCGACATACGGACATTTCCTCAAGGCCGTAGGCCTGATGGCGGAACGCAAGGGGATGCATCCCGCCGACGTGGAGCAGGAGCTCTTCCTCGATGCTCCCAGGGGACGCATTGCAGAGAAGAACGGAAAATAGCATGGAAGCTCAGGCCAAGGTAGCCATCGCCCCGATCAGCTTCGAGAAGATCCAGGGGGATTACGAAGCCAAGGGCATCGACATCACCGACGTGAACGGACTCCACGGATCGGGCGACAAGCCCGGACACTTCGAGAAATGGCACGCATCAAAAAGCCTTCCGACGCATGATGAAGACGGCAAGCACTTCCGTTCATCGAGGATCTTCTACAAGCAATACCAGGATGATCCCGAGGGCGGACCCGCTGCTCCACTGTTCGTCAACTTATGGCACTATCTCCTGAAGATCAGCGAGCCCATCCCTTGGATCGAAGGCAATTCCGAGAGATCGAAGACCACTCCAGTCGCGGAATTCATGCTGACCGTGACCAAGGACATCCATGATGACGACATCGACGAAATGCGGCACAGAATCGACCCCGAGGGCGAAATCCCCGACGACATTCTCGCTCATCACGTGAACAACCTGCGGATACTCCATCGCCAAGAGACCGAAGCCCGAAAGCTCATGCTCGAGATCATCGATGCCTACGGCACGGAAACGCCGAAATACGGCAAGGTCATCTTCATGGCCATGAAGGTCGACTGCTGAAGGATCCACTGGAGAGATGCAATGACAGAGAAGAAGAGGGACCTGAAGAAGGCAGGCAAGCTCGCCATGGCGGAAACGCTGCGCCTGACCACGATCGGCGCCGGATTCGCCTTCGTCGGGAGGGTCGTCCCCCTCGTCCCGTGGGAGGCCACGCTGGCCATCTATCTGGTTGGCGTCGTCGTCGTCCACTTCTGGGTCTTCAAGGGCATGACGGGCAACCCGCCTCCGACCTGGCGGGACATCCATCTCTATGGGAGAGACAGCGGGATCGGGATCGTCGTATTCCTGTGGCCCCTCATCCTGCTCTTCGTCGCAGCCCCCGAAGCCGTCGACCACATGATCAGGAAGAAGTTCGGCATCCTGCCGGAGCCGGAGGAGCGGAACGCATGAAGATCGCCTCACATCACGTCCCCGGCACCAGGGAACACGAACTCGCGCAGAGGATCCGCCCCGCACCCGACTACACCCCCAACAAACCGTGGCCAGAGGAGACACGCGTCCAGTGGGGACACGGCATCGTTCCTGCCGTTCCCTTCTTCGAGGCGTTCCTTCCCGGCACCTTCATCAGGGGCGAAGGAAAGGACATCGCGGAGGCCGAGGCCAAGGCATTCGCCCAGTACGAGCGGGAGGGGCGCTGCGACCACCAGTGGGGGCGCCAGCGCCCCGGCGGCGATCTATACACGAACGGCGCCGGCTGGTGCCGCAAGTGCCGCGCCTTCCGGAGCAGCATGTTCCGGCCCATCACGAAGCTCGGCGCCCATCGCAAGCCGCTCAGCACCATGGAGCTCCATCACCTCGAATCCATGGAGACGGATCACGAGATGAACGAGTGGATGGACCGGGTCTATCCCGACGATCGCGCCGACCGCGAAAAGCTGAAGAGGCTCCTGAGGGTGCGGAGACACCTGTTCGGAACAGTGGAAAGGAAAACGGCATGAATCTCGATCATGTGAGCAATGACCAGCTCGAAGCCGTGCTCGATGCGGCAGTCGCCAAGGCGCTGGAGAACAACAGCGGATCGGGAATGGCTAACTACCACGTTCTTTCGACCCAAGAGGATCATGATCCTGTCGCTGACGCCGACGTCGCCATGATCGGCGGAGAGGATTCGGATCTCTTCTACAATGTGCCGATCGACCTTTCCGTCCTGCGCGCGGAGTTGACCAAGCTCATCAGCGTATCGCCTTCGTGACGACGCTCTCCTTCGGACCCGATACCTCGGGCTACGAGATCTACGAGGGTGCACTCCGCGCGGCATGGTTCGTCCGTCAGAACGATGTCAGCTACACCAGCATTATCGGCATCGGACGCGACAGGGGTCACGCCATCGCCATCATGCGCTCGCACAAGGCTGAGCGTGAACGGATGCAGCGCGCGAACCCCTTCTTCCTCTTCGCCGCCTGAGCGCGGACATCACATATCACCGAAAGGACATCGGCATGACGACATTCATCGAACTCGTGAAACAGGGGAAATACACCCCGGGACAGATCGACGACTGGGTCGAGGCCTGGCACGAGAGCGATTCCGACAGGGAACTGCACGAGACCATCGGCATGACCTTCGAGGAATACGGGCGCTGGGCCAAGGATCCCGATACGCTGATCTCGATCATCGGTCAGCACGGCGTCGTCGTCGAAAGGGAGGACCTCGAGATCGAAGGCATCAAGATCAACCACAACATCCCCGGCAAGGAGCAGGAGTCCAGCTTCATGAACGCCTGCCTCGTAGGCGCGAATGACACGGACGTCAGCATCGCTGCGACGGCACCGGCAGAATACCATGCAATGAAACCAGGCGACTTCAACGCGGCCATGCAGCGGGATCTCGCCCCTCTCGTCGCTGCCGGATGGACCTTCGAGATCCAGCGCGGACCGGACGAGGAGGGAGCCGAGAAGCTCATCGACGGCATGGCCGACGACATCGAGCGCTGATCCTTGCATTGGGTAATCCTACGCGCCCTCTCGCGCGAACTCGGCTTCGACGGCATGATGGCCGCGATCGCCTCCCGAAACCTCCCGCATACGCTCGTGCGCAAGCCTCCCATGGCGCCCTATCTCGTGGGTGATACCGGCGATGACCCCATCACGCTCGACATCGAAGGACCGGTCTTCGTGGTCGGCTCCACCTCCATGAACGAGGTCTCGATCGCCCACGGGTGGACTCCCGGCTACATAGACGCACCCGACTTCCACGAGTGCCTCGCCCACTGGGGCGACCGGATGCTCAACGCCGATTCGTGGACCGGGCGGCTAGCCGACGCCGTGATAATGGAAGGGGAGACCCGCTTCGTGCGGCCCGTCGAGGACATCAAGAACTTCGCAGGACGCATCCATGATGCGAGGACCTTCGCCGAATGGCGCGAGCCCATCCTCGCCCTCACGGTGCCCGCGACAATCGACGGTGACAGCATGATCCAGATGGCCTCAGAAAAGGAAATCTGGTCGGAATACCGCTGCCTCATGGTGGGTGGGCGCTACATCACAGGGTCACGATACAAGACCGGAGAGACCGTCGCCTATTCGCCGGATGTCGGGAACCGCATCATCGCCTACGCCGAGGAGTGTGCGGACATCTGGACGCCGCGGCGAGCAATCACGTTCGACATCGCCGACACGCCCGAGGGTCTGAAGATCATCGAGACGAACTCGATCTGCTCGGCCGGCTTCTACGCCAGCGACATGGACAGGTTCGTCGGAGCCATAGAGGAGGAGTTCGCATGACGGACATGCCGAACTGGCTGACGGACCACCTGCGACCGCATGCGACACCGCGTGAAGCAACGAAGGGCCTCTTCTTCCACGGCACCGTCGAGCCCTTCGAGACACCGCTGCGCGCGACCGGCTGGGAGCGCCTTCTGTGGTTCGCTGAAGGCCCGGAGATCGCCCAGTCCTACTGCCCCGAAAGCGGCTCGGAATGCCTCGTCTCCTTCCTGCGCTTCGCCCTCGACGAGCGGTTCGTGCCCCATGGCGACATGGACGCCAGGATCTTCGGCCTGATGGGCTTCGACATCGCGGAGATGGATGCCGAGCGGGACGAATACGGTCGCATGTGCAGCTACCGTCTGCTCAAGGATCACCCCACCAATCGTCAGGCCAAGGAATTCATCGAGAACCTGGGCTACGTCTTCGAAGGCGAGAGCTGCTGGATCAAGATGCGCCTGAAGGACGAGGGCGGGGACGAGATCATGCCGGCCGACTGGAAGATCCCCGGACGGCTCCACATCCTCCAGCGGCCGAGTGACCTCAGGCTCTACGACCTGCAGAGTTCCGCCGACGGCGGCCTGACCGGTCGCCAGTGGATGCGCACCGACCTGTTCGAGAAGCTCGCCGATTCAGGGAACTGGGACGGCATCATCATCGACGACATTCACCAGTCGAAGAAGATGGGCCATTTCTCTCACCGTTCCATCGGCCTGTTCCAGCCGACCATCGACAGGCTGGATCATCACGCCATCGACTGCGTCAACGCCGAGCCCTGGGACATCTGGAAGGCAGAGGACGGACGCACGACTCCCGAGTTCGACGCTCTCCATGCAGGTACGCGTGCGAAACGCAAGGCGGCATAGGAGAAGACCATGCGACAACGGACTCTCTTCCGGCCGCATGACGGCCAGAGCGTCACATGCCCGGAGGACCGGGGAGATCCGGCATACCGGGGCATCGTGGAATCCTCCGGCCCAACGGTCCACCGTAACGCCAACGGGCACCCATTCGTGTGGACGACGGTGCGCAATCCACATGGCGGTCGCAGGAGCGTCTGGCCGTCGAGCCGGCTCTGCGGCTGAAGACCCGATAGCGGGAACGGAACAAGAAGAAACGACAAGAGGGAAAAGGACGCGATCACCGCGTCATCCCGAAACAGGAGGAATACGATGCAGGCAGCAGCGATGAACACCGGCATGGACGCCCGCGGCAATTACCGGAAAGACGGCGATCTCCATCGTCCGGGAGAGAAGCTGGACGATCTCGTCCCGCGAATGCTCGCGCATCTGCGTTCGACCTTCCCTGGATACGACTTCGCCCCGGAACGCAAGGTCTACACCGGCGGGCGCTCCATCACCATGAACCTCATCTCGGGTCCGGCCGGCCTCTCCGACAGGGAAGTGGGCGACGCCTTCCTTCAGAAGGTCAAGACGGAGATGGACCGCTTCGACCGCTCTCAGGGCAATGTCCACAGCGATTATCACAGCGGCAGCTTCTTCGGCTTCGCCGAGATCGATCCACGCTATCACGCGCAGCACGCCCAGATCGTCGAAGGCACCGATGTCGAGCCGAAGATGACGCTCGCCGCCTTCAAGCGCGCGCTCAAGGTCGGCGACACGATCGTTCTCGAATCGACCAACAACCCCTATTCCCAGAAGATGGTCGGGATCGAGCGCAAGGTCGCGCAGGTGCGATCGGGTGACTTCATCACCGAGGGCTCGGACGGTCGGAAGATCTACTTCGACTTCCCCAAGGCCGCGGCGTTCTCCTGCGACGGAGAGCGCTTCCGCCTGACCGATGCCACCGAACACAACCCGGACGGCTACCGTCTGTATCGCTGGACCCGGAACTGACATGCACGAGCCACACAGCCACTGCCATCGCTGCGGCACCCGATACGAGCGCAAGGACGCCGCCAGCGAATGGCCGAAGCTCTGTCCGCCCCACGCGGGAGGATGCGGCAACCTCCAGTGGTTCAATCCGCAACCCATCGCCGTCCTCATCCAGCCCGTGATCGACAGCGAACGCATCGGTGTCCTCACCCCCACGAGGGGGATCGAACCCATGCGCGGCCATCCGGCGCTCACCGGTGGGCACCAGGAAGGTCATGACCGCAGTTCGGAGGACGCCGGCGCACGCGAGCTGTGGGAGGAGATCCGCAACGAACGCGTTCGCGAAGAGGACATCGAGCTCCTCTGCAGTCGTTCTACCGGTCCGATGATCCCCGGTCGCCGGCAGAACCTGGTGTTCGGCTACAACACCAGACCCGTCCCGATCTCGCTGTTCGACGGATGGGAGCCGGACGAGGAAACGCTGGCGATCGACATCAGCTGGGAGCCACGCGTCCTCGCATTTCCTTCGCACACCTATGCGATGGCGCTCTACTTCCGCAGGCATCTGGGCATCGAGGCCCCCGAAGCGTATTTCGTCCAGCCTCATACCGGCGATCCGGTCTTCCACGGCCGCGGTGCACCGAGCGTCTTCGACGTGCCCTACCTCCAGCGTCATCTCGACGATGGCATCTGGGAGGTGCTCTTCGAGGAGGGCGGCATGCCGGTGAAGATCCGGCACCACGAGGGCGGCTGGAAGGTCGCCTGACGACAAACCCGAACACATACGAGGACCGACGGACATGAAGATCACCATCGCCAATCTGAAGCATTCGGAATCGCTCTCGGAAGAGACGAACGCCTATACCGCCACCGTCCTCGTCGACGGAGTCCGGGCTTTCGATGCCTCGAACTGCGGCCGCGGTGGCATGGACCTGTATCATCCCATAAAGGGCTATACGGGTCCCAGCGAGAGCGAGATCAACGACTGGCTCAAGGCCAACACGCCGGCCATCGAGTTCCACGACATGAAGCTGGACAACACTCTCGAGATGGTCGTAGGTGATCTCATCGAGGAGAAGCTCCGGGACTCACGGCTGAAGCGCCTTCTGCGCACCAAGATCCTCGTCATCGACGACAAGGACGGCGAGGCTTCTCTCTACACCTACAAGAGCAAGCCCACGGACCAGAACCTCGGTGCCATGCGGGCGGCCATCCTCGGTCAGAAGGTCTCGGGGCGCCTCGTCAACGGTGGCGGTGAGGATATCATGGCGGAAGCACGCGAACTCGTATGAGCGGCCCTCATCCCGCATCGGCGATCGACACGGAAGCGGCAGCAAGAGCATTCGCCCTCTCCCTCACAGGAAAGGGCCCGCACTGGGACACGACCATGACGGAGATGCATCCGGAGATGGGCGGTTCGGGTGACGAATGTTCCTGGTACGTCATCGACGCCTGCATCGACATGGGCCTGTGCGAGGAGGAGCCCCAGAAGGGAAGCCCGGAAGAGGTCGCCGTCCTCACCAAGTGGTGCGACCAGCGTGCTCCGGTGTGCAAGGCGAAGATGGAACGGATCGTTATCGAGGACGGACACGTCACCGCACATCGCATCATCGACAGCAAGCCCGAAGACCTGAAGACTGCGCTCGGCATCTTCTGGAGCCACGACTTCGACAACTGGCCCGATCCCTCGACCCCGTGGGGCGAGAAGCGCGGCACCTTCCCGACCATCGTGATCGAAGCGAAGATACCCGTCGAGGCGATCGACTGGCAGACGAGCTGCACCGCCCTCATGGACTGGATGGTCGGCGACTGCGAGAGCGAACTGCGGCTCGAGCCTAGACATCCGCTGAAAGACGTGAAGGCGTTCCTGCTCGAGACGATGGAACCGATCGAATTGCCCGACAGGAATTGGACAAGCTAGGAGAAGAACGCAGAGAGGAAAAAGAGGACGACCTCCCGACGAGGGCTGCGACGAGCAGCCTTCCTCAGGAAGCCGGCCAACCGACTTCCGGGCCCCGAGAAGCCCGCCGATCCCGTAGGTGACCGCCAGGTCATCCGTCCGGTCGCAACCGGACAGGCGAACCCTCGGACCGATACCACATGAACGTTACCAACACTTCCATCTTCACGACGGAGGCAGGCGCCATGCGGACAAGACGGGATCCTCTGCG
>NZ_CALFQK010000097.1:0-20819 GCF_937921195.1 uncultured Salinicola sp. | reverse complement strand
GCCGCTTCATCAAGCGACTGCATGGAGGGCGCGGCTGATGATTCGTATCGGTGATGCACCGCGTGTCCGCCGACTGCTGATCGGCACGGCGCTGGCGCTGACGGCGCTGTTCCTGCTGCTGCCGCTGGTGGCGATCTTCGCCCAGGCATTGATGAGCGGCATCGACGTCTATTGGCAAAACCTCAGCAATGCCTACACCCTCTCCGCCATCGGCCTGACCCTGCTGGTGGCGGCGATCACGGTGCCGGTCAACCTGATCTTCGGGGTGTTCCTGGCCTGGCTGGTGACGCGCTTCGATTTCCCCGGCCGGCGCCTGCTGCAGACGCTGATCGATATTCCGTTCGCGGTCTCGCCGGTGGTGGCGGGCCTCGTCTATCTGCTGCTTTATGGCCGCAATGGCTGGCTCGGCGGCTGGCTCGACGCCCACGATATTCAGATCATGTTCGCCTGGCCGGGCATCGTGCTGGTGACGCTGTTCGTCACCTGCCCGTTCGTGGCGCGGGAGCTGATTCCGCTGATGCAGGCGCAGGGCTCTCGCGAGGAGGAAGCCGCGGTCACCCTCGGCGCTTCCGGCTGGACGATCTTTCGTCGCGTGACGCTGCCGAACATCCGCCATGCGCTGCTCTACGGCGTGATTCTGACCAACGCCCGCGCCGTGGGTGAATTCGGCGCGGTGTCGGTGGTCGCCGGGGCGATTCGTGGCCAGACCAACACTCTGCCGCTACAGGTCGAGCAGCTCTACCAGGACTACAACACCGTCGGTGCCTTCACCAGCGCCTCGCTGCTGGCACTGCTGGCACTGCTGACGTTGGCCGCCAAGGCCGCACTCGAATGGCGCGCCGCGCGCCGGGAGACCGCGACATGAGTATTCGCATCTCGCAGATCGACAAGACTTATGGGCGCACCCGCGCCCTGGAGCCCATCGATCTCGACATTCACGATGGCGAGTTGATCGGGCTACTCGGCCCTTCCGGTTCCGGCAAGACCACGCTGCTGCGCATCGTCGCGGGCCTGGAACAGGCCGACGGCGGCTCGATCCACTTCGGCGACCGCGACGTGACCCGGGTGCACGTGCGCGACCGGCGCATCGGCTTCGTGTTCCAGCACTACGCGCTGTTTCGCCACATGAGCGTGTTCGACAACGTCGCCTTCGGTCTCACCGCCATGCCGAGGGCCACGCGGCCCTCCAGCGGCGAGATCCGCTCGCGGGTCATGCAACTGCTGGAGATGGTCCGGCTGCAGGATTTCGCCCAGCGCTTCCCGGCTCAGCTCTCCGGCGGCCAGCAACAGCGCGTCTCGCTGGCCCGCGCCCTGGCCCTGAAGCCCGACGTGCTGCTGCTCGACGAGCCGTTCGGCGCACTGGACGCCAAGGTTCGCCAGGAGCTACGCCGGTGGCTGCGTCATCTCCATGAAGAACTCCACTTCACCAGCCTGTTCGTGACCCACGATCAGGAAGAGGCGCTGGAGCTGTCGGATCGGGTGGTGGTGATGAGCAACGGCCGGGTCGAGCAGATCGCCACGCCGGACACCCTCTATCGCCAACCCGCCAACCAGTTCGTGTTCGAGTTCCTGGGAGACGTCAACCGGCTCGAGGGCGATGTCGAAGACGAGGTCCTGACCTGCGGCGACGCACGCGTTGCGGTACCCGGCGTCGAGAATGGCCGCCAGGAGCTGTTGCTGCGACCTCACGAGATCCGGCTGGAGGACCAGCCCGATACCCGCGCGCATCTCCCGGTCAGCGTCACGGCCGTCGTCCCGGTCGGCGCCGAGGTCCGCCTCGAGCTGGAGGCCGACTGGCTCGGCGAACCCTGGCTGGCCACCATCGGTCACGCCGAATTCGAGCGTCTGGATGTGAAACGAGGCAGGCGTCTTTTCGCAAAGCCCAGCCGCCTGCATCGCTTCGACACGCCACGACCGCAGACACTGGCACCGCTGGCGACCTCCTGAACCGGACCGCGCCGGCGAGCTGGGCGATGCGCCCATTGACGTTCCGGAAACGGACAAGCGGTGTCTATAATGGGCCTTGTCCGTTCCCATGATTCGAGAGGTTCACTGTTATGCGTCAATGGTTTGCACTCAAGTGCACGGCCACAATGCTGCTGCTCGGCCTGCTGACGGCGTGTGCGCAGAGTCCACAGATCTTGTCCGTGAGTCCCAAGGTGAGCGGCGACTTCCCGCACACCGGCAACGGGCAGTCGGTCGCCCTCGAAGTGGTCGACGGACGGGACAGCAGCGTCATCGGCACCCGTTCGGGAACGGCCTCGTCGACATCGACGATTACCGTCGAAGCCCACGACGTGATTCCCAAGATTCGCGCCCAGGCAGAGAATGCCCTGCGGAGCATGGGCTTCAATCCCACCAACCAGAACGATGGCGGCCCCGCCCTGACCCTGACCCTGTCGGAGCTGAACTACGCGCGCGGCACGGCCGAGCAGCCGCTACTGGGCGCCTCGCAGCTGCAGGCGGTCATCCAGGCGGAAGTCGACAACGGCGGCAACACCTATACCGGCCGCTACACCGCCAAACGCTCACAGAGCTACGCACTCAAGCCGGACTGGGATACCAACAACCGCATGGTGAGTGAACTGTTGAGCAATGCCCTCGACCGGACGTTCCGCGACCAGCAGCTGGCCAACCTGCTGGCCCGCTGACTGCCGGGGGAGCGCGCGTGCCATCATCGGCATGCCGCAACGACGAACCGCCTGTCACGGTGACGTGACAGGCGGTTCGTCGTTTGCCGGTGTCCATCTCTGGACGGGGCCGGGCCTCGCCTGGCGGGCGGGACCGCGCCGGGTCAGTTGCCAGACGCTCTCGACCATGCCATCGGCGGCCGCAGCGACGTCGCACAGCACCAGCTCGAAATTCGGCGCCATCAGCGCCTCGACCTCGGCGTGGGTCACGCTGAACGGCGGGCCCCGGTCGGGGTCGTCGTGGATCAGGGTAATCAGCAGGCCGCGCGTGCCGGGCAGCAACAGCTGGGCCAGGTGGTGGGCGTAGCGTTGACGCGTGGCGGGCGGCAGCGCGATCAGGGCGGCACGGTCGTAGAAGCCCGCCAGTTCGGCGGCCTGCTCCACCTGGAAGTGGAAGAAATCGCCACACCACAGCTCGACACGCCCCAGGCGGGTGCACTCGAAGCCGGACTGGCGATAACGCAGCGCCGCCCGCCTCTTCTCCGCGACAAGCTGCTCCTCCGCGATGAACTGTTCGATGGCCAGTGGAGACAGCTCGATTCCCAGCACCGGGTTGCCGCGCTCGACCAGCCAGCGCATGTCGCGGCTTTTGCCGCACAGCGGCACCAGAATCTTGGCGCCGCCACCCAACTCGAGCCGGTGCCAGAAAGCCTCCAGCGCCGGATGCGGCGACTCGCGGTGGAAGCCGATGCGCCCCTGCCGCCAGCGCTGCAACCAGTCCGTCCCGCTCATGCCCGTCGCCCCCGCAGGCTCAGAACCAGCGGTCGCGCTTGCGACGGCGGCGAGGCAGATGCGGAACGATCAGCCCCAGAATCAGGCCCGCCCCAGCGACGCCGCCGCCATACATGAAGTAGCGCATCAGCAGGTCTTCCTCCTGGGTGTCCAGACGCGCCTGCATCTCGCGCATCTTGCTTTCGGACTGGGAGTAAGCCTGGTTGAGCTGATTGTTGGTGGCCTGGAGCTCATCGACCTGAGCCTGGCGGTCCTTCAGTTCGTTGCGCATGTCGGCAACCCGCTGGTTCCACTCGTCGTCGATGCCATCGAGGCGCGTGGTCAACTGGTCGACCTTCTTCTGCAGCGCCGGTAGCTGCTGCTGGGCGCTGGGCTGGTCCTGGATGAACTGGGACTGCACCCACACTTCATCGCCATCCGGGCCACGGACCTGGGTGTAGTCACCCTGGGTCTGCAGCACCGTGACCGGATCGCCACTGGTGAGCGTCCCCACGATGCGATAGCCGTCGGTCGGCCCGCTGCGCACGAACGTGGTCAGGGAGTCGCTGACCCAGTGGCCATCCTGCGCCAGGGCGGAAGCGGAGAACAGAGCTGCACTCAAGGCACATCCCATGACTAGATTTCGAATTTTCAACATATCGTCGTGATCTTAAGTGGCTAATCGATAACGGTTGGGCATCTCGTATTCACGCAACGATGAATCGGGCGACGATGAGACCGCATCTCGCCTCCTGCGAGAGCGATGAACCAATCATCCACACCTTCTGTGGATAACCATTTGGACAACTTGCGTAACAGTGACGTCATTCACCGGCTGCCCAGGCATTCGCGACAAACTGGTGAAAAACTGACCAACCCGTGGCGTTTCCAGCTGTCGTCTCAGCCGTCATCCCTGGGCGGCCAGGCCATGGGCCGCGGGAACTCGGTGACGTTGCCTTCGGCCTTGACCGCCTTGGCCGCGCCACCTCGCTCCACCTCATCGATACGCACGATCGCACTGTAGGGGATATAGCTGCGATTGACGCCATCGAAGGTCCGGCGCAGTTTCTCGGCGCCGGGGTCGACGACCACTTTGGTCTGGTCCTCGAACACGAAGGACTCGATCTCGATGAAGCCCCACAGATCGCTTTGGAAGATCTCCCTGGCGTAGAGTTCCCACACTTCACCCTGATTGTGAAACACTACCCGATAGATCGGCTTACTGGGCATAGACTAACGGCTCTCTCGATAACATCTGCCAGGCTCGCGGGTACTCGGTCCCGGATCATGGCGTCGCAAATAGGCGCAAGGGTACCACAGCCGCCACGCCATGCGAGCGACACGGGTTGGCTGTATCGCTCCATCGCCCGTATAATGCCGCGTTCTCGAGGAAGCACGGCCCGGCAGCGACTCCACGCCGGCAGCCGGTTCCGGCTATTTTTCTCATCCTCCACGGGGCATCGGTGACGCGCGCATGGCCGCAGCAACGCAACCTATGACGAAGAAGCTGTTCATCAAGACCCACGGCTGTCAGATGAACGAGTACGACTCCGCCCGCATCGCGGACCTGCTCGGCGAATCTCATCGTCTGGAACTCACCGACAAGGAGGGTGAGGCCGACGTCATCCTGCTCAACACCTGCTCGATTCGCGAAAAGGCACAGGAGAAGGTGTTCCACCAGCTCGGGCGCTGGAAAAAGCTGAAGGCCGCGAACCCGGATCTGGTCATCGGCGTAGGCGGCTGCGTGGCCAGCCAGGAAGGCGAGAACATCCGCAAGCGCGCACCGCATGTCGACATGGTGTTCGGCCCGCAGACGCTGCACCGGCTGCCGACTATGCTCGACGCGCGCAGTAAGAGTGCGACGCCGATCCAGACGGTGGACGTCACCTTCCCCGAGATCGAGAAGTTCGACCATCTGCCCAAGCCGAAATCCGACGGCGCCACGGCGTTCGTCTCGATCATGGAAGGTTGCTCCAAGTACTGCACTTTCTGTGTCGTCCCCTATACCCGCGGCGAAGAGGTGTCGAGGCCCTTCGAGTCGGTGATGGAGGAGGTCGTGCATCTGGCCGACCAGGGCGTTCGCGAGATCAATCTGCTGGGCCAGAACGTCAACGCCTACCGCGGGCTCGACGCGGGCGGCGACGAGATCGACCTGGCGGAACTGATCGCCTGCGTGGCGGCGGTGGACGGCATCGACCGCATTCGCTTCACCACCTCGCACCCGGTCGAATTCTCCGACAGCCTGATCGAAGCCTACGGCGAGATCCCGGAACTGGTCAGCCATCTGCACCTGCCGGTGCAATCGGGCTCGGACCGCATCCTGGCGGCCATGAAACGCGGACACGGGCGCGACATGTATATCGACAAGCTCGAGCGCATTCGCGCCCTGCGCCCGGACATCAGCTTCTCCTCGGACTTCATCATCGGCTTCCCCGGCGAGACCGACGCCGACTTCGAGGACACCATGGACCTGATCCACCGCATCGGCTTCGATGCGTCGTTCAGCTTCATCTACTCCAAGCGCCCCGGCACGCCCGCTTCCAGTCTGCCGGACGAGACGTCGGTGGAGACCAAGAAGCAGCGGCTGGCGATCCTGCAGGACCGACTCAACCAGCAGACCCAGCAGATCAGCCGCCGCATGGTCGGCAACCGCGAGCGGATCCTGGTGACCGGCTTCTCGCCCAAGGACCCCGGGCAGCTGTCGGGCCGGACCGAGAACAACCGTGTCGTCAACTTCCGGGCCGAGGATCCGACATCGCTCATCGGCTACTTCGTCGATGTCACCATCACCGAAGCGCTTCCCAATTCGTTGCGCGGCGAGCTGGCCTCTTCCGAGCGCCATTGACGCGGCGCGTGGAGAGGCGCGCCTGCTCCGCCTCTACGCGCCCGCTTACAGCCACCGCACTCCCGCAGCCCGCCGTTCGCCCCCCACGCGAGCGATGCGGGCCGGAGTTGATCACGATCATTGCTCCGACCGGAAGCGGCGCAGTAAGCTGACGATACTTTTCCACTCCAACGGATCTCTTTGCGTTGACCCAAGACCAGCAGTCCGACAACCGCGTCGTGTCCCTGACACTCGAACCCAACGACCCCATGCGCCTGGCCAATCTCTGTGGCCAGCGCGATGAACACCTGAAGCTCGTCGAGGCGCGCATGGGCGTGACCCTGCGCAATCGCGGCAACGTCTTTCAGCTCGCCGGTCCGGATGCCGGCGTCAAGGCGGCGGCGAACGTGCTCGAGCACCTCTATCGCGAGACCGAAGCCGACGAACTGACGCCGGACACCGTGCACCTCTACCTGCAGGAGTCGGGCGTCGAGGCAATGGAAGAAGAGACCGGCGATATCGAAGCCGGCGGCCTGCTGATTCGTACGCCACGGACACTGATCAAACCGCGTGGCTTCAACCAGCAGGGCTATGTCGCCAGCATCCGCCGCCATGACATCAACTTCGGCATCGGCCCCGCGGGTACCGGCAAGACCTATCTAGCGGTCGCGGCGGCAGTCGAAGCGCTGAACCGTCAGGAAGTCAGACGCATCCTGCTGGTGCGCCCCGCCGTCGAGGCCGGCGAGAAGCTCGGCTTCCTGCCCGGCGACCTGGCCCAGAAGATCGATCCCTATCTGCGTCCGCTCTACGATGCGCTTTACGAAATGCTGGGCTTCGAGCACGTCAACAAGCTGATCGAGCGCCAGATCATCGAGATCGCGCCGCTGGCCTACATGCGCGGACGAACGCTCAACAACGCCTTCATCATCCTCGACGAGAGCCAGAACACGACCCGCGAGCAGATGAAGATGTTCCTGACCCGCATCGGCTTCGGCTCGACCGCCGTCATTACCGGCGATGCGACGCAGGTCGATCTGCCGCGGGGCTCGAGCTCGGGGCTGATCCATGTTCTCGAGGTGCTGCGCGATACCGCGGGTATCGGCATCACCCAGTTCGCCCCCAAGGACGTCGTCCGCCATCCGCTGGTGCAACGCATCATCGAGGCCTACGACATCCACGAGGCGACGGAGGAGGCAGCACAGCGCCAGCGCCGCGAGGATCGCCGCCAGGCGCGTCTCGATGCCGAAACCCAGCGGGATCAAGACGATTCATGAGCCTCGAGATCGATCGCCAGGTCGCCGTCGGCGAACAGGCCGAAGCCGAACTACCCGAAGCAGCCGACCTCGAACGCTGGATGACGGCGGTGCTCGAGCACGAGGCGGATCCGCGCAGCGAATTGACCATCCGCTTCGTCGAATGCGACGAGAGCCGGCAGCTCAATCGCGACTATCGGGGAAAGGACAGCCCGACCAACGTGCTCTCCTTCCCGTTCGAGGCGCCCCCCGGGCTCGAGCTGCCGCTGCTCGGCGATCTGGTCATCTGCCACGAGATCGTGGTGCGCGAAGCGCGGGACCAGGGCAAGTCGACCCACGACCACTACGCCCATCTGGTAATACATGGCGGCTTGCATTTGCTCGGCTATGACCATATAGATGACGAGGAAGCCGAGCGAATGGAGGCGCTGGAGCGTGCGCTGCTCGCCCGGTTCGGCATTGCGGACCCCTATCGCGACACCGATCCGATACCCGATGCCTAGACTTCGACACACAACTCCGACACTCAGTGCCATGCCGACACCGACGAGATCTTCCTGCCTTCACTGGGAACGATCCAGCGAGACCCCGGCCCCGACGGCCGAACAGCCCGACGAGCCTCCGCCTGGCCGCCTCCGGATTGCGGACGGCCCCCTCTGGATATCGATCATCGATTCGACGCGTCCCGCCATCGGGTACGCGCGTGCCGTGGCGTCTTCATCACCCAGCCGGACGCCCCGGAGCGATATCACTTTCCCCTTCCGTGCGTCATCCGAGGACAAGAGACCACAGTCATGAGCGAAGACCGATCGAGTAGCCAGGGCAGTCGATCCTGGCTTGAAAAACTCATCAGTACCTTCTCCAGCGATTTCGATGAACCCAGCTCCCGTGAGGAGCTACTCACCTTCCTGCGCGAGGCTGGTCCCCGCCTGAACCTGGATCAGGATGCGCTGACCATCATCGAGGGCGCCTTCCAGATCAGCGACCAGCAGGTTCGCGAAGTCATGATCCCCCGCTCCCAGGTCACTGCGATCAGCGTGACGCAGCGACCGGAGGATTGCCTGCCGATCATTCTGGAGACCGCCCATTCCCGCTATCCGGTGATCGACGACAACCTCGATGACGTGCTCGGCATCCTGCTGGTCAAGGACCTGCTGCCGTTGCTCAAGGGCAACAGCCAGGAACGCGAAGCCTTCGAGCTGCGGGACGTGCTGCGTCCGGCGATGTTCGTGCCCGAGTCCAAGCGACTCAACAGTCTGCTCAAGGAGTTCCGCGATACCCACAATCACATGGCGATCGTGGTCGACGAGTACGGCGGCACCGCCGGCATCGTCACCATCGAGGACATCCTCGAGCAGATCGTCGGCGATATCGAGGACGAGCACGATACCGATGAAGAGGAAGACATTCGCGACATGGGCGACGGCACCTACGCCGTGCGCGCACTGACGCCGATCGAGGACTTCAACGAACACTTCGATACCGAATTCTCCGATGACGAGTTCGATACCGTCGGCGGTCTGATCATGCAGCGTTTCGGCCATCTGCCCGGCCGCAACGAGCATACCGATCTCGGCGAATGGCGATTCACGGTTCTCAACGCCGACAACCGCCGCATTCGTCTGCTGCAGGCCAAACCCGTACCGGTCGAAATCGAGAGCGAAACTCCGCGTCGGATCGAGAGCTGAGCGATCCGGCCTGAACGGGTCGCAACCACTTGGCGCATTTGACCGGCAACTTTGATATAAGGGGCACTTTTCGCCAGGAGTGCCCTCGACATGCCGCAAGCCAAGCCGTTGATTTCCTCCCGCCGCCCATGGCCTGGCTATCTTGCTGCGCTGGTCGCCGGCGGGTTCTCCACGCTCTCCTTCGCGCCCTTCCACCTGTGGTGGCTGGGGCCGGTGGCGGTGGCCCTGATGTATCTCGGCCAGCACCGCCTGAGCGTCGGCCAGGCAGCGCTTCGCGGCTGGCTGTTCGGGGTCGGGCTATTCGGTACCGGTACTTCCTGGGTCTACGTCTCGATCCACGACTACGGCTACACCGGCGTACCGCTGGCGCTGTTCCTGACAGCGCTGTTCGTCGGCACGCTGGCGCTGTTCCACGCCTTCGTCTTCGGTCTCTACCGCCGCTTCACCTCATCCCGGCTCGCCTTTCTCAGCTTTGCCGGTATCTGGGTGCTGGGAGAGGCCTTCCGCAGCTGGGCCTTCACCGGCTTTCCCTGGCTGCTGCTGGGCAGTGCCCAGGTCGATTCCCCGCTGGCGCCATGGGCGCCCGTCGGCGGCGTCTATCTGCTGTCGTTGATCGTCGCCCTCACGGGCACGCTACTGGTCGAGTTCTGCCGCCGGCGCTGGTGGGCGGCAGCCCCGATCGCCCTGCTCTGGCTGGCGCCGCTGGCGCTGCCCAGCCACTGGACCACGCCGGCGGCGGATCCGCTGCGAGTCGCGCTGCTGCAGGGCAATCTCCCCCAGCTCTCCAAGTGGAGTCCCGAGGGGCAGCGCAACGCCGTCAACACCTATACCCGGATGACCCGCGAACAACCCGACGATGTCGACATCATCGTGTGGCCGGAGACCGCGCTGCCGATGTTCGAGCGCCAGGCCCGGCCGTTCATGGCCCGCCTGCAGTCGACGCTGCCGCCGGAGACCTCGCTGCTGACGGGTATCGTTCAGCGTGACGAAGCGGGACGCTACTACAATGCGATCACTGGCGTCGGCGATGTCCGCGGCGAGTATCGCAAGAGCCATCTGGTGCCGTTCGGCGAATTCCTGCCGCTGGACTTCCTGCTGCGCGGGATCATCGACTTCTTCGACCTGCCGATGTCGGACTTCGCCGCGGGCGCCGACTCCCAACCGCCGATCCTGACCCACGGTGTCGCCATCGGCAGCGCCATCTGCTACGAGATCGTCTACCCCGACCTGGTTGCGGAGCGGGCGCGAGACGCCAACGTCCTGCTGACGGTTTCCAACGATACCTGGTTCGGCCGCTCGATCGGTCCGTTGCAGCACCTGCAGATGGCACGCCTGCGAGCGCTCGAGAACGGTCGCTACGTCGTCCGCGCCACCAGCAACGGCGTGACCGCGATCATCGACGACCAGGGCCGTCTGCGGGAGCGCGCTCCCCAGTTCGCGACCGCCAGCGTCGTCGGCGATATCGTCCCGATGACCGGGCTGACGCCGTTCACTCGCACCGGTAGCTGGCCGACCTGGCTACTCTCGTTGCTGCTGCTGGCTCCGGCGCTGGTCTGGAAGACGCGCCAATCGCCCTGAAACGCCCCATCGACGCCGCCGCCACGCCGCCGGGATTCCTTTTCGAACCCGGTGGATGGCGGCGCCATCCTTTCGAGACGATCCCTCCGCACCAGCCATTCCTCTCTCCTCTCTTCTTTCTTCCCTCTTCCCTCTTCCCCCCCATACTCTCCTCCGCTTTTCCAATATGCGACGCGCGTTTATCGATTGGTTCCAGGCCGACTCCTGTCGCTTGCCTCCAGGGCACCGATAGCGTTGGATGAAGGTCTTCATTTCCGGTCATCGAGTCTGCCATGACACTGCCACTGGTCTCCCCCGACGATATCCGCAGCGCCTTTTCGCAAGCCATGTCCGACATGTATCGCCAGGAGGTGCCGCAGTATGGCGATCTGCTGAAACTGGTCGCCGACATCAACCGCAGGACCCTCGAGGCGGACCCGGCGCTGGCGGCCCAGTTTGACGCCCACGACGAAACGTCGCGCCTGGACGTCGAGCGCCACGGTGCGATTCGGGTAGGCACCGCCGACGAGCTGTCGATGCTCAGGCGCGTCTTTGCGCTGATGGGCATGTTCCCGGTGAGCTACTACGACCTGTCGGCAGCCGGCGTGCCGGTCCACTCCACCGCATTCCGGCCCATCGATGAGGCATCGCTCAAGCGCAACCCGTTCCGGGTCTTCACCTCGCTGCTGCGCCTGGAACTGATCGAAGAGGACGAGCTGCGCCGCCAGGCCGCCGCGATTCTGGCCGAGCGCGACATCTTCACGCCCGGTGCCAGGGAGCTGGTCGCGATTGGCGAACGCCAGGGCGGGTTCGACAGCGATCAGGCCGAACGCTTCGTGAACGAAATCCTCGAGACCTTCCGCTGGCATCGCGACGCGACCGTCGATCATGACACCTACCGGGCGCTGCACGACGCGCATCGTCTCGTGGCCGACGTGGTCTGCTTCCGCGGGCCACATATCAATCACCTCACCCCGCGAACGCTGGATATCGACGCCGCCCAGGCCGCCATGCCGGGCTACGGCATCACGCCCAAGGCGGTCATCGAGGGCCCGCCCCGGCGCCAGTGCCCCATCCTGCTGCGCCAGACCAGCTTCAAGGCGCTGGAAGAGCCGGTCCGTTTCGCCGCCAGCGACGAGAGCGGCACCCATACCGCCCGCTTCGGCGAGATCGAGCAGCGCGGTGCGGCGCTGACGCCCAAGGGCCGCGCGCTCTACGACGAGCTGCTGACCCGCTCGCGTCAGGCGCCGGCCGCGGCCGACAATACGGCGCACCAGCGCCAGTTGAGCGGATGCTTCTCGGCGTTTCCCGACGATCCGCAGACGCTGCGGCGCGACGCCCTCGCCTACTTTCGATACCGTGTCAGCGAGAGCGGCCGCCAGCAGCTGGCCAAGGGAGAGCCGGTGCCATCCTCGCTCGACGCCGCCATGGCGGCCGACTGGATCGAAGCCACGCCGATCACCTACGAGGATTTCCTGCCGGTGAGCGCTGCCGGCATCTTTCAGTCGAACCTGGGCGATGCAAAGCATCAGGCCTATGCCAGCGAATCCAACCAGAGCGCCTTCGAACTCGCCCTTGGCCGACCGGTCCACGACCAGTTCGAACTCTACGCTCGGCTACAGGCAGATTCGCTGGAGCGGGCAAGGCAACAGCTGGGTATCCAGGCGTGAGGGCTGTCGCCCAGGAGGCGTCGTGGCCAGAACACTTCTCGTCGCCTGAATGGCGATAGTCATTCGCCGGTCGCCCTAGGCTGAGAGCTTCGCTCGAAACCCCTGGAGACTGGCAATGGCAACGGTCAACAATAACAACGCGACCGCTTCGGCCCCGACCGATATCGATCTGGCCACACTACGCAAGGTGATCGCGGCATCGGCGATCGGCAATTTCGTCGAGTGGTTCGATTTCGCCGTCTACGGCTTTCTGGCCGTGATCATCGCACAGCATTTCTTTCCCCCCGGCGACGATTCACTGGCACTGTTGCAGACATTCGCGGTATTCGCGGTCTCGTTTGCGCTACGTCCGCTGGGCGGCATCTTCTTCGGCATGCTCGGCGACAGGATCGGCCGCAAGCGCATACTGTCCGTCACCGTGCTGCTGATGGCCGGCGCCACCACCCTGATCGGCGTGCTGCCGACCTACGCCAGCGTCGGGCTGTTCGCGCCGCTGGCACTGGCGCTGGCCCGCTGCGTCCAGGGCTTCTCCGCCGGCGGCGAATATGCCGGCGCCTGCGCTTTCGTGATGGAACATGCGCCGACCCGCCGCAAGGCCCGCTACGGCAGCTTCGTTCCGGTCTCGACCTTTCTGGCCTTCGCCACCGCGGCGGCGCTGACCTTCTCCATCAGCGCCCTGCTGTCCGAGGAGGCCTTGAACGCCTGGGGCTGGCGCGTGCCGTTCCTGATTGCCGCCCCGCTGGGGTTGGTCGGGCTCTACATGCGCCTGCGCCTGGACGAATCCCCCGCCTTCCAGGCCCTGAAAGCCCAGCATGCCGTGCCGCAGGCGCCGCTGAAGGAGACCGTCCGCACCCACGGCGCCACCATCGTCAGCCTCAGCGCCTTCATCTCGGTAACGGCGCTGTCGTTCTACATGTTCACGACCTACTTCACGACCTACATGCAGGTGGTCGGCGACGCCACGCGCACCACGGCGCTGCTGGCCAGCCTCGTCGCGCTGCTCTTCGCCGCGGCGCTGTGTCCATTCGTGGGACGCTATGCCGATCGGGTCGGGCGCCGCAAGACGATACTGACCGCCGGGGCGTGCCTCATCGGGGCGGTCTTCCCCGCCTATACGCTGGCCGGCAGTGGCGAGTGGTGGGCATCGCTGATCGGAGCGATGCTGATGGCGGTGGGCGCGGTAATCTGCGGCGTGGTGACGGCGGTGCTGCTGTCGGAGCAGTTCCCGACGCGCGTTCGATACACCGCCTCGGCGCTCTGCTACAACGTCTCCTACACGATCTTCGGCGGCACGGCGCCGTTGGTCGCGACCTGGCTGATCGATCGCACCGGCAACAACCTGTCGCCCGCGATCTACCTGATCGCGATCACGCTACTGGCGATGTGGGGTGGGCTACGCCTGCCGGAGTCGTCGCATCGGGCGCTGGACGCCGACGAGGCCGAGTGGCAGCGATCATCCAAGCCGGACGTGCAACCCGCGCTCTAGACCGTAAACCGCATGCTCAAGGCTGGCGGGCATAGACCCTGGCGCGCCAGTCAGCCACCTCGTAGTCGGTGTCGAAATGGCAGCCCCCTTCGTAGACACTGGCTTCCCGCGTCTCGCAGTAGCGGGCGATCGCCTCCGGAGTGGGCTTGCGGTCGCGCTCCACCCAGCGGTCCAGCGCCTCCAGTGCGGCGGCGTACTGCGGCGTGGAGAGCTTGCTGTGCACCGCTTCGTCAGTATAGATCTGGACCAGGCTGTCGGCGGTCCCGCTATCCTCGCGTGCCCGCCGATAGAGCCACTCGTTCTCCACGAAGATGATCGGATCGTCGATCGCGTGCATGGTCACCGTGGGGATATCGGTCATGCCGGTGAGCCCGGCATCATCGCCCAGCTTCTCGACCGCCCGGGCATCCTCGTCGAATCGGGAGATCCCCGCGTTGAGCGCGTCGTCGTTGCTCGAGCCGCGGTAGCGTACGCCGCGGTTCGAAAACGGGCTTGCCCCGTCGAGCCGCTGCTCGACCATGTCCTGGAACAGGAACGTCGACCAGCGCATGTGCGCCTTCAGCGTGCCCGGCGGGATCCGCACGACATCGACGATATTGTTCAGCGTCTGCTGCTGGACGAGCGTGCGCTGCTCCGCCGGCAGCCCGGCGCCGGTGCACGCGTCGACCCGGGCGTTGAGCGCTTCCGGGGTCATGTCGCTTCCCTTCGGCAGCCCCTCCCACAAGGGGTATTGCCGTTCGCCGGGATAGGGATGGTTGGCGCAGTAGTACTGGTAGACCGCCCGCAGGTCGGCGCGGAACTGATAGGCCTGGGCGCCGCCCCCCAACACGCCGCTGGTGAGCAGCGCCCCGTCGTAACGGTACCGGCCCTCCTTGTCCGTGCCGTAGAGCTCCATGGCCTTGGCGGCCACGTTGCCCCCCCACGACTGCCCGTGAAGGTAGATGCGATCGGGCTGGCCGAAGCGCGCGACGAAAAGCCGCCGCAGATAGTCGGTATCCTCGGCCGCCATTCGCACGCCATAGCCGCCTCGCCGATAGCTGGAGCCGGCCCAGGCGTAGCCTTCCCGGACCATCACGTCGTACTGGCGCAGATCGATATCGAGCGGATCGTCGGGCCGAGGCGCGTTGGGGCGTGGTCCGCCGTGACTGTGGAGCACCAGCTTGTGGTTCCAGCCGTCGGGGATCGCGATCCAGTAATAGGCGCCGTGCGTATCCTGGCCGGTAAAACACCGCGTCGCCTCGGGCAGCCAGTCAGGGCAGCCGGCGCTCGCCATGGACTCGGCGTCCCGGGCGAGCGCATCGGCCTGAAGCGGGTCGCAAAACCCGGCCAGCAGGCCGATGGCCAGCAGACCCCGTCGCCACTTGCGGATTGACTTCGGCACGATCCGGTCCCTCGTCGGTTTCAGCGTGGAATGCCGTTACGACTTATGTCGATGCCGAATGTTCCCCGGCGTTTCTGGTTTCGCGAGAGCCCTGGTTTCTCGAGAGTCCTGGTTTCGCCAGAGCCGTACGAGGACGGCCCCTTACGACTGCCCTTGATCGGGGTCGGCCTGGGCGGTGCCCGACTCACGCTGGAAGTAGCGGTGACCACAGGCGTGACAGGCATCCAGCCGCGACACCTGGTCGAGCAGGACGACCGCGCCACAGTGCACGCAGCTCATGCGCCCCGGCAGCGCCACCTCGCCGGCCGTATAGTCGGCACGGGCCGCCTCGAGGTCGTCGTCGAAGCGCTCCCGGTCGATGGTGGTGCGATCGGCGATCGAGAACAGCGCCTCGCTGACCCGGCGGGACAGCACGTCGAGATCGATGCCCAGCCAGGTCGCGACGCCTTCGCCGCCCTTGGCGAGGAACTGGCGAAAGTCGCGCATGTCGCGCTCGACCCAGGCCCGGAGCAGCGCCATCTCGTCCTTGGTGAACTCCTCGAATTCGGACTCGAACGCCACCGCCTCGTCGAGCTCGTGCTGGAAGCTCTCCCAGGAGAGCTCGCCCCCGCCATCCTTGAGGCGGGTCAGGATACGTTCGTAGGCCTCACTGAGACGCGAACGCGATTCGGGTCGTGGCTGTTGCTCGTCCATGGCTATCCCCTTCTCTGGCGTTGGTGGAATCCGACGCCGGTCGAACTCCGTGCTGCGCATTGCAGAACCTCGTTGCGAGAGCCTCGCCCCCAGACCCTACCTGCAACAGCGGGTCTGGGGTATGCTTGTGGGCCTGAAAAATCAAGCCGACCCCGCTCTTTTCGTCTGCGATGAGTATAGCTTTTCGCGGGGACTCTGGCGCTCCCACACGCCGAACGCAAGGTGCCTGACCGAACCGATGGACGCACAGTACAACCCGCAAGCGATCGAAAACGCCGCCCAGCAATACTGGAACCAGCATCAGAGCTTCAAGGCCGTCGAGGACTCGGCGCGCGAGAAGTTCTACTGCCTGTCGATGTTCCCCTACCCCAGCGGCAAGCTACACATGGGCCATGTGCGCAACTACACCATCGGCGACGTGGTGACGCGCTTCCAGCGCATGCAGGGCAAGAACGTGCTGCAACCGATGGGCTGGGACGCCTTCGGCATGCCCGCCGAGAATGCGGCGATCAAGAACCGCGTCGCGCCGGGCAAGTGGACCTACGAGAACATCGACTACATGCGCGGCCAGCTCAAGGCGCTCGGCTTCGCCTACGACTGGAACCGCGAGTTCGCCACCTGCGACGTCGACTACTACCGCTGGGAGCAGTGGTTTTTCGCCAAGCTGGTCGAGAAAGGCGTCGTCTACAAGAAGATGTCCACGGTCAACTGGGACCCGGTCGACCAGACCGTACTCGCCAACGAGCAGGTGATCGACGGTCGCGGCTGGCGTTCCGGCGCTCGGGTCGAGCGCAAGGAGATCCCGCTGTGGTTCCTCAAGATCACCGACTACGCCGATGAGCTGCTGGCCGATCTCGACGAGGTCGAGTGGCCCGAGCAGGTCAAGACCATGCAGCGCAACTGGATCGGCAGATCCCGCGGTGTCGAACTCTCTTTCGACGTCGACGGCCTCGATCAGCGCCTCGATGTCTACACCACGCGCCCCGACACCCTGTTCGGCGTGACCTACGTCGCCGTCGCCGCCGGCCATCCGCTGGCCAGGCGCGCCGCCGAGGGCGATCCGGCCATGGCCGAGTTCCTGCTCGAGTGCCAGCAGGGCGGCAACTCCGAGGCCGAACTGGCGACCATGGAGAAGCGTGGCCGCGACACCGGTTTCCACGCCATCCATCCGTTGACCGGCCACAACGTGCCGATCTTCGTCGCCAACTTCGTGCTGATGGAGTACGGCACCGGCGCGGTCATGGCCGTTCCCGCCCACGACCAGCGCGACTGGGAGTTCGCCACCAAGTACGCGCTGCCGATCGCACCCGTCATCGCCGATGAAAACGGGCAGGCACCGGACCTGTCCGCCGCCGCCTTCGTCGAGCACGGCAAGCTGATCAACTCCGGCGAGTTCGACGGGCTCGACTTCGAAGCCGCGTTCGATGCCATCGCCGCCAGGCTGGAGTCGCTGGGACGTGGCCGGGTCAAGATCAACTACCGCCTGCGCGACTGGGGCGTCGCCCGCCAGCGTTATTGGGGAGCGCCGATCCCGATCAAGTATGGTCCCGAAGGTCAGACCGTACCGCTCACCGACGACGAGTTGCCCGTGGCGCTGCCGATGGAAGTCGAGGTCGACGCCTCCGGCTCGCCGCTGAAGAAGATGCCGGCTTTCTACGACCTCGGCGACGGCTGGACCCGCGAAACCGATACCTTCGACACCTTCATGGAGTCGTCCTGGTACTACGCCCGCTTCTGCTGCGCCGACAATCCGGAAGCGATGCTCGACGAGCGTGCCGACTACTGGCTGCCGGTGGATCTCTACATCGGCGGTATCGAGCATGCGATCCTGCACCTGCTCTACGCCCGCTTCTTCCACAAGCTGATGCGCGACGAGGGGCTGGTTCACAGCGACGAGCCTTTCCAGCGTCTGCTGACCCAGGGCATGGTGATCGCCGAGACCTTCTATCGCGACACCGCGAATGGCGGCAAGGAGTGGTTCAACCCCGCCGACGTCGAGGTCGAGCGTGACGACAAGGGCCGGCCGATCCGTGCCAGGTTGTCCAGCGACGGCCAGCCTGTCGAGATGGGCGGCATCGAGAAGATGTCCAAGTCGAAGAACAACGGCGTCGATCCGCAAGCGATGATCGACCGCTTCGGCGCGGATACCGTACGCCTGTTCATGATGTTCGCCGCCCCGCCGGAACAGTCCCTGGAGTGGTCGGATTCCGGCGTCGAGGGAGCGCACCGTTTCCTCAAGCGGCTGTGGAAACTGGTCGCCGACCATGTCGCGACGGGAACGCCGGTGCCGCTGGAAACCGGCACGCTGAACGACACCCAGAAGGAGCTGCGTCGCAAGACCCACGAGACGATCGCCAAGGCGGGCGACGACATCGGCCGACGGACCACCTTCAATACCGCCATTGCCGCGGTGATGGAGCTGACCAACGCGCTGGGGCGTTTCGACGACACCACACCGCAGGGTCTCGCCGTCAGCCGCGAAGCCATCGAAGCCTGCGTTCTGCTGCTGGCACCGATCACCCCCCACGCCTGTCACGCGCTGTGGCTGTCGCTGGGGCATCAGGAGCCGGTCATCGACGCGGCCTGGCCGACGGTGGACGCGGACGCCCTGGTCAAGGCCAGCGTGGAGCTGGTGGTACAGGTCAATGGCAAGCTGCGCGCCCGACTCGACGTACCCGCGGAGGCCGACAAGGCCACGGTGGAGTCCCTCGCCCTGGCGGAGGAGAACGTCCAGCGCCATATCGAAGGCAAGAGCGTGCGCAAAGTGATCGTTGTCCCCGGTAAGCTGGTCAACGTCGTTGCCAACTGAAGGATCACCGACCGGTATACCGATGTCCGCGCTATCGGCTACCCCACGGGTCGACACTGGACCCCACCCGGCACTGCGGAAGCAGTGCCGCCATGCGAATAGGAGCTTTTCATGATGCGTCGCACCGCCCTGGCCGGCCTGATGGCCGTATCGCTGACCGTGCTGGCCGGCTGCGGCTTCCAGCTCCGTGGACTGCATCAGCCGGCCCTGGGCATTTCGGAGCTCAGCCTCAGCGCCAACGTCTCCCCGCTCAGCGAGGAAGTCCGCCGCTCGCTCGAGAGCGCCGGCACGCGGGTCGTGGAAGATGCCGACCTGCGCGTCAACCTCGGCGACGAGAGGATCGGCGAGAATCGGCTGACGCGATCCGATTCCGGCAGCCGGGAGACCTCGATCACCCTGACCGCCCCGTTCTCGGTCCAGCGCGTCTCGGACAGCGCCTACCTGCTCAATCAGCAGCAGCTCGAGGTGTCGACGACGGTACTGCTCTCCACCGATGACATCTACTCCGGGGAAGAGGCACGCACCAACGCCATCGAACAGTTGCGACGCGACGCGGCCACTCAGTTGATCGACCGGCTGGACGCACTCGAGACACCATGAAGGTCTTTCCCGACAAGCTGGAAGAGTCGCTCAACAAGCGCCTGCCGCCAGTGGTGATGATCGCTGGAGACGAGCCGCTGATACACCTCGAGGCCTGCGACGCCGTGCGCCGGGTCGCACGGGAGCGAGGCGTCGAGGAGCGGGAAGTCATGCACGTCGAATCGGGCTTTCAGTGGACGCAACTGCTGGAGTCGGCATCCAGCCTCTCGCTGTTCGCCTCGAGCAAGCTGATCGAACTGCGTCTGGGAGGACAGTCTCCCGGCCAGGAAGGCGGCAAGGCGCTGGAGGCCTACGCCGAGCAGGCCGGCGCCAGCGACAACGTGCTGCTGCTCTCCAGTCAGCGACTCGATCGCAAGGCGCAATCGAGCAAGTGGTTCAAGACGCTCGACAAACTGGGGCTGTTCGTTCCGGTGTGGCCGGTGGATCACCAGCGGCTGGGGTTCTGGATGCGCGACCGTGCCAACCGCTATGGCTTCACGATGGACATGGAGGCGGCCCGCCTTCTCGGCGAACGCACCGAGGGCAATCTGCTCGCCGCCGACCAGGAACTGCAGAAGCTGGCCTTGCTGCTGCCCCCGAATGCACGTCTCGATGCCGCCGCCATCGCCAACGGGGTCGAGAGTAGCGCGCGCTACGACGTCTTCACACTCTCCGACGCCTGCCTGAAGGGCGATCGCGACCGGGTCGTGCGAATCGTCCGCGGCCTGCGCCAGGAAGGGGTCGAGGCGCCCGTCATCCTGTGGGCATTGACACGCGAGCTGCGAATTCTGCTGTCGATCTTCCAGCACCTGGATCAGGGCCAGAGTCTGGAACACGCCTGCAAGGCGCAGCGGCCGATGATTCCCGAGAAGCGCCGCCCCGGCTATCAGCAGGCACTCAAACGGCTGCCGCAGCGACGCTTGCACAAGCTGCTGCTGTTCTCCCAGCGTATCGACCTGGCCATCAAGGGCGCCATCGCGCTACCGATCTGGGACTCTCTCCAGGATCTCGCCCTCACCCTGTCCGGCGGTCGCGGTATCCTGGCCGAAATGCCCCACGCCTACCGGTCCGGCTAGTCGCCTGCCGGTATCTGGCTCTCCGGCCGGGCGAAGGCCCGGCCGATCGGCGGCCCGGAATGCCTCAGGCCAACCCTGCCGTATCCGGATGATCGACACCGGCCACGGCAACATCGTCGCTGGGGACGAACCCCTCGAGTTCCGCGGTCTGCATCAGGCTAGAATCCCCCTCGCTCGCCATCCTGGTTGCCATTGGAGAAGCGACCGCCAACGTGTTCTCCGGGGTCAGCGTGAATGACTGCAGATTCATGGCGCCGCCGTTGAAGGTCAGCCGGAGCGTCTGCTCGCCGGCCGACAGATCCAGCTCGATGCCGTCGTTGGCCTGATAGTTGTTCCACCCACCGGTATTGGTCACGGCATGGGGAGCGGCGCTGGTGTAGGTCGCGCCGTCCTGCTCGACGC
>NZ_CALFQK010000096.1:0-31747 GCF_937921195.1 uncultured Salinicola sp. | reverse complement strand
GCTCGAGCGCTTTGATCGGCTCGATATCGGTGGTCTCACCCGCAATCTCGCGGCTCACTGCGTCATCGACGGCGACGATGGTCACGTGCTTCACGTCACGCTGGATCCCGGGCAGTCGGCCATGCTGTCGGACCTGCACGTCGATCGCATTACTAGGGCACTGGCGGGTATCGGCTACGCTCGCCGTCTCGAGGTCAACGTCGCCGCGCTGGACGGTTCGCGCGAGACGGCCAAGGCCAAGCGCGACCGCGAGGCTCGAGAGCGTCACGCCCGCGCCGTTGAAGCGTTGCGGGTCGACCCGCATATTCAGGAACTGGAGGCGCGTTTCGGCGCCCGTCTGATCGAAGAGAGCGTCACCGCCGACCGCGTGTGACGCTTGCCAAATATTCCGGTCTCGAAAATCCCATCTCGAAGGAGTTCGTCATGTTCAAGGGTGGCATGGGTGGCCTGATGAAACAGGCCCAGGAAATGCAGGAAAAGATGCAGCAGGTGCAGGAGGAGATCGCCCAGATGGAAGTCTCGGGCGAAGCCGGCGCCGGTATGATCAAGGTCACCATGAATGGCCGTCATGACGTCAGTCGCGTCGAGATCGATCCGTCCCTGATGCAGGAAGACAAGGAGCTGCTGGAAGATCTGTTGGCGGCCGCTGTCAACGATGCGTCACGCAAGGTGGAGACCCAGTCCAAGGCGAGGATGGAAGAGGTCTCTTCCGGGCTCAACCTGCCTCCCGGGATGAAGATGCCGTTCTGATGAGCTTCTCACCGCTGGTCGAGCAATTGCTGGAGAGCTTGCGCGTATTGCCAGGCGTGGGGCCCAAGACGGCACAGCGGATGGCGCTGCATCTGCTGGAGCGGGAGCGCGACGGCGGACGTCGGCTGTCTCAGGCATTGACCGAGGCGATCGAACGGGTTGGCTACTGCGAGCGGTGCCGGACCCTGACCGAGGAGACCCTGTGCGGTGTCTGCCAGGATCCGCGGCGCGACTCGGCGCTGCTGTGCGTGGTCGAGTCTCCGGCGGACATGCTGGCGATCGAGCAGGCCGGCGGCTATCGCGGCCAGTATTTCGTCCTGCATGGTCACCTCTCGCCACTCGACGGCATCGGCCCCGACGATATCGGTCTCGATCAACTGGAAGCACGGCTCGCCCAAGAGACCGTCAGCGAGATCATCCTGGCGACCAATCCCACCGTGGAAGGCGAGGCGACCGCCCACTACATCGCGGAGCATCTGGTCGGGCGAGAAGCCAGGCTCTCGCGGCTGGCCTATGGTGTCCCCATGGGGGGCGAGCTGGAGTATGTCGATGGCGGCACGCTCAGCCGGGCGTTTCAGGGTCGCCAGCCGTTCTCCTCCGAGTGAAGCCTGGGCTGCGGGGCGCTGCCGCCGTGCCATCCTTCCACTTTTCGTATCGCAGGGTCACGTTCGTGGCCGCAAGGAATCTGAATGAGCGTTGACTATTCGCTGTGTTGGGTCGACACCCCGGAAGGGTTGCAGGCCGCTTACGAGGTGCTGGCCGAGGCGGATGTCGTGGCGCTGGATACCGAGTTCTTCCGTGAGACCACCTTTTTCCCCGTGCCGGCGCTGATTCAACTGACGGCTGGGGACACGGTGTACCTGATCGATCCGCAGGCCGTGGCGGCAAGCGCGGATTTCCAGCGGCTGCTGGGTGGCGGGCCGTTGAAGTTGATCCACGCCTGTGGCGAGGATCTGGACGTGCTGTCACTGTGGGCTGGCGTGACGGTGTCACCGCTGATCGATACCCAGATCGCCGAATCCTTCCTGGGCAGCGATCCGGCGATCGGTTACCGGCGGCTGGTCGCCCGGCGCTGCGATGTCGACCTGCCGAAGGAAGAGACGCGCTCGAACTGGCTGGAGCGTCCGCTGACACCGGCCCAGCTCGAGTATGCGGCGCTGGACGTGGTGTTTCTTCCCACCATATGGGAACAGCAGCATCGGGAGCTGGTCGAGCTGGGTCGGAGCGAGTGGCTCGAGGAGGAGTGCGCGGCGTTGAGCCGTGGGCACGAAGGGGGCGCCGATCAGTGGTATGCCCGTCACCGCCAGTTGTGGCGGTTGAATCCTCGTCAGATCGAGGCGTACCGCGAGCTCACCGCATGGCGGGAAGTGGAAATACGCCGTCGCGACTTACCGCGCGGCTGGCTGGTCAAGGATGCCGTGCTGTTCGCGGTCGCCGAGGCCATGCCACAGAATCGCTACGAGCTGGCGGCCATCGAAGGCGTTACCCCCAGCCTGGTCAAGCGCGAAGGCGACACCCTGCTGGCGCTGGTCAAGGCCGCTCGGCACCAGGAGGAATCGACGCTCTGCGAGCCGCTCCCGATGCCGACCTCGCCTCCGTTCAAGCGTCGCCTCAAGGCGCTGAAGCAGGTCGTCCAGGCCCACGCCGAGGCGCTCGGCGTGGCCCCGGAGAGACTCGCCAACCGGGCGGAGATGGAGGCGATCGTCAACGCCCATCTCAAGGGGGAGGCGCTGCCATTGCCGACCGGGTGGCGCGGGCGCGAGCTGTCGGCCGACTGGGAACGGGCGCTGGCCGAACAGGAGGTGGCGTGATGGACGCCTCCCGGCTGATTTGTGAGGTGGTGAAGAGCCCGCGTCGAGACGAGATGTATCTCTATCTCGACAAGGCCCAGGGCATGGCGCCGGTGCCGCAGGCACTGCGTGAACGGTTCGGGCCGCCCATCGCGGTGATGACGCTGCTGCTGCGGGCCGATCGGCCGTTGGCGCGCGTCGACGTGGTCAAGGTCATGACGGCGATCCGCGACCAGGGCTTCTATCTGCAGATGCCGCCGGCCAAGGATCCGGAGATGCTGGATCTGTTCACGCCGCGGGGAGAGTGATGAGTCGTGCCACATTCCCACGGCGCCCACTCCCGCGGCGAGGGTGCGGCGGGGATCATCCGGGCGGAGGTCGATATGCGTGATCGATTCTGGGAGCGCTTCTCCCTCGAGGAGCTGACCCAGCAAGAGTGGGAAGCGCTCTGCGACGGGTGCGGCAAGTGCTGCCTGGTCAAGATGGAAGATGCCGACACGGGAGACGTCGCGACGCTGAACGTGGCCTGCCGCCTGCTGGACATCGGCAGTTGCCGCTGCAGCGACTACGAGAACCGCTTCGAGAAAGTGCCCGAGTGCACCCAGTTGAGTCTCCAGAACCTCGACGAGTTCCACTGGTTGCCTCACAGCTGCGCCTATCGTCGTCTCGCCGAAGGGCGCAGGCTGGCCAGCTGGCATCCGCTACGCAGCGGTGACGACCGTCGCCTGCACGAGCGCCGGATGAGCGTGCGCCATTTTGCCGTCAGTGAAGCCGACGTCGACGAGGCCGACTACGAGGCCCATATCATCGATATCATCCCGCTCGACGAGCGGCGTTGAACGCCTGACCGGCACATTCTCATCGCGCCCCGCCATAGTCGGTCTCTATCCTTCGGCGTCGAGCCCCAGCGCCCACAGGATGAAGGCGTCCTGACGCGCATTGTCCCGCCAGGCCTTGAACCGGCCCGATGCCCCGCCATGTCCGGCTGCCATGTCGGTTCGCAGCAGTACCGGCCCCCGGGCGCTCCCCAGCTCGGTCATGCGTGCATAGAGCTTGGCCGGCTCCCAGTAAGGCACCCGTGAATCGTGCCAGCTCCCCTGCAGCAGCATGCTGGGGTAGGGCTGGGCGGTCAGGTTGTCGAGCGGCGAATAATCGCGGATGCGCCGACGCGCGGCGGGCTCTTCCGGATTGCCCCACTCGGTGTACTCCGCCGTGGTGAGAGGGAGGTCGGGGTTCTCCATCGTCCGCAGCACGTCGACGAAGGGGACATCGAGCACGGCTGCGCAGAAGGCTTCCGGTTCCATGTTCAGACTGGCCCCCACCAGCAGGCCGCCGGCGCTGGCGCCATATGCCGCCACCCGGTCGGGGTCCGCCAGGCCTTCGGCGACCAGCGCCTGGCGCGCCGCCAGAAAGTCCCTGAAGCTGTTTTCCTTGTACTCGAGCTTGCCCGCCAGGTACCAGGGCTCGCCGCGGTCGCCACCGCCGCGGACGTGGGCGACGGCGAACGCGACGCCACGAGAGAGCAGTTCCAGGCGCGCGATCGAGAACCAGGGGTCGAGTACCTCGCCGTAGGCGCCGTAGCCGTAGAGCAGCGTCGGCATCGGCGCCTTGCCCAGCATGTCGGCTCTGGCCACCACCGAGACGGGAATACGCTCCCCGTCATGACCCGCGGCCCACAGCCTCTGGCAGACCAGGTCCCGGGGCTGCAGATCACTGTACAGCGGCTGCGTCTTGAGAACGCGCTGCTCGCCGCTGTCCAGGTCATGCTCGACCCATCGCACCGGCAGGGTGAACGACTCTTCGCGCAGGTGAAGTTTGCGGGTATGGAAGTCGGGGGTGTCGCCGAGCGCGAGGCTGCAAGGGGCCTCGGGAAGCGGCAGTCGCAAGCCTGGCGGCTCCTCCGGCCGCCGGGTGTCGTCCTCCGACGACCCCTCATCCGGGAGTTCGATCACGCGCAGGTACACCTGGGCCTCGTGATGGTCACGCTCGGTAATCACCATTCCCCAGACGAAAGCGTCGATGCCCTCGAGGGTGACGTCGTCGCGATGCGGTACGAGTGGGGTCCAGCTCGACGGGCGAGACGCCGGAGCGGTGTCCAGGCGGAAGTGAGAGGCATCGCGATTGTGCAGTACGTAGAAGGTATCGTTGCGGTGCTCCAGGCCATACTCGACCCCCGCTTCCCGCGGGCGGACGCAGCGGGGCGGGGTGCCAGGTGCATCGGCCGGGATCAGGTGGCATTCGGCGGTGTCCTTGGAGGCCGTCTCCACGATCAGCCATTGGCGAGAGCGCGTCTTGCCCACGCCGACCCAGAATTCGACATCGCTCTCTTCGAAGATCTTCTCGCAGTGGTCGTCCTCGGGCCGCAGCAGCCATACGCTGGCGGGGCGCTGCGTGGCGTCGTAGCGGGTGAACAGTAGCGTGCGGTTGTCCTCCGCCCACACCAGATCCGGGCCGATGCGGCGGCGCAGGCGGGCCGGCTCGCCGTCCGGTAACCGCTTCAGATAGAGGTCGAAATATTCGTTGCCGCTGGCATCCTCGGTCCAGGCCAGCCACTGCTCGTCCGACGAGATCGCCATGTCGCCCAGCTCGAGGAAGTCGTGGGCTTCCGAGCGTGACTCGAGGTCGAGCAGCAGCTCGGCGGGGCCGGTACCGTCCATCGCCTGACGCCACCACAGTGGATAGTCGGCGTCGCTGGCCGTTTCGCTCCAGTAGCGAAAGCGTTCCAGGGCCGTCGGCAAGCCGGTGACCTGGAGCTCGCGTCGCGCCAGATGTCCGTCGTACAGGGCATTCTCCAGCGACGCGAGGGGAGAGAAGAAGGCATCGCTCTCGCGATTGGCCGCGCGCAGGAACGCTTTGACCTGAGGGTCGTCACGTGACTCCAGCCAGTGCCAGTCGGGATCGTCACTGCGGCGGAAGTGAACGGCGGGGGGCGCTTGGGTGGTCTGCGAGCGGGACATGGGGCTGTGCGGGATCCTTGCGGGCTGGAGCTGTCGGGGAACGGGCGCCGCCCTCCCGGGCTGGCGCTCAGGGGCGGCGGTGTACCGGCGGTTCGGGATCGAATCGCGCACCCGATCGCGCGGGCGCGGCTGTGCTTTGCCTGGTTGGAGTGTACCATGTGGCAAATCGTATGAATCGAGAGTCATTACCATGCTGTTTTCCGATTCGCTGCCGCAGCTCTGGCTGAGTTATGGCGCACTCTCCCTGATCGTTCTGGTAACCGGTTACCTGGGGGTGCGGTGGCTGCCGCTGTTGCCGCGGCTGATTCTGGTCGGCGTCGTCGCTGGCGGGTTGTGGATGGTGGCGCCGTTCTCGCTGCCGCTGTTGCAGCCAGGGGCGACCTACTCCGGTCTGGCCCCGGCCATCGTGGTGATGGCTGTCGGCGTCATCCAGCACGATGGCGGTCAGGTCGCCGGCGCGATGCCACTGTTGCTGGTCGGAGCCGCGACCGGTGGCGCGCTGGGCCTGGTGGCGTGGCGTCTGCTGCGGCGCCGCCACGACGACGCCGATGGCGGCTCCGGTCGGGATCGGAAGCAGGATCGGAAGCAGGGCTCCCCGGCGCGGGCTAGCGGCAAGCGTGGCCACGCCCGTGGCAAGCCGGGTGGTCGGCGCGAGCCGATGGTCAACTGATTTCCGCGGATCGAATGACTATCCAACGATGTTGCTGGACGAGGGCGGCGTGACCTCGTTCTCGGCGTGTGTTTCGACAAGGAAGCGAGAGATGCGTGCGTTGTTGTTGATCGTACTGCTGGCAACGGGGTTCGCCCCAACCTGGGCGCTGGCGCAGTCCGCGCCGGACGTGCGGATCGTCGTCGACGTTTCCGGCAGCATGAAGCAGAACGATCCGCAGAACCTGCGGGCCAACGCCCTGGGCTTCGCCGCGACCCTGCTGCCGCCAAGCGCTCGGGCCTCGATCTGGACCTTCGGCACCACCGTCTCCAATCCCCTCCCGAGCGGCGCGGTGGCGGCCGCCTGGCGCGGCCGCGTGGCCAGCCTCTCGCCGCGGTTGACCGACTATCAGCAGTTCACGGACATCGAGCGGGCGCTGCGCCAGGCGGCCGATGCCGCGCCGGACAGTGGCAACCGGCACCTGATCCTGCTGACCGATGGGATGGTCGACCTGCCGGCGTCCGGCAGCGACAAGGCGCAGCGCGACAGGGCATCGCGCCAACGCATCATCGACGAGTTGTCGCCGGAGCTTGCCGGGCGTGGCGTCGTCGTCCACGCCATCGCGCTCTCCAACAATGTCGATCTGCCGCTGCTCGAGCAGGTCGCCCAGGCCACCGGCGGGCTGGCGGCGGTCGCCGACACGCCGGAAGAGCTGCTGCGTGCCTTCCTGGACGTTCTCGATCGCATCCTGCCGGGCGACCAGATTCCCATCGACGGACAGCAGCGGTTCAACGTCGATGACGACATCGACGAATTCAACGCGCTGCTGTTCCACGATCCGGGCGTCGATTCGCCGGTGCTGGTGGGACCCGATGGCCAGCGCTACTCCCGCGGCGATCATCCGGGGACCGTGGAGTGGCAGAGCAGCGATCGTTACGACCTCGTCACCGTGCCCGATCCGGCCCCCGGAGAGTGGCGAATCGAGGGCGACATCGGTGGCGATAGCCGTATCGGCATTCACGCCGATACCATGCTGCGCAGTGCACCGCTTCCGGCAACGCTCTATCGCGGCTTTTCCACGCCGCTGGACGTCTGGCTGGCCGCGGACGGCGAAACGCTGGGAGCGGACAGTCGGCCCGACGGACTCAGCGTTCGGGCTGAGCTGAAGGATCTGGACGGGGCCGTCCTCGCCGGGACGCCGCTGGAACCGTCCGACGACCATTTCCGCGGTGATCTGCCAGGGGTCGACCAGCTCGGCAACGCCCGGCTGACGATCACCGCGCGCAGCGATCGCATGATTCGCCAGCAGGTGCAGACGGTCAACGTGGTGGCCGCACTGAGTGCCGTGCTGAGCGAGGACGGCTCGCAGATCGTCGTGCATGCCAATCATCCCGATCTGGACGTCAACAATACCCAACTCAGTGCAAGCCTCACCGGCAGGCCACTCGATGTGCGTCGGAGCGGGGAGCGGGAGTGGACGATTGCGGTGCCGCGGACCGATCCAGGCCAGTCGCTGCCGGTCACCATTGCCGCCGACGCCCGTGTCGACGGACGCACGCTGCACTTCGAGCTGCCGGTCGTGCGGCTCAATCCCGAAGCCTCCGTCGGGCTGAGCGGCGCGGATCTCGAACGGGGAGTCACCAGCGACTCCCGCCAGCAGGACGATGGTACGGGTCCGGACGCTGGCGATGACTTCACCGACGGACTGACCGCTTCGCAGATGGCCGACATTGCCGTCGACAAGGCGCAGCAGGGATGGCGGCTCGCCAGGCCCTACGTGGAAACCTACGCGCAGCGGCCGGTGACCTGGATCGTCATCGCCGTCATCCTGCTGTCGTGGATCTTGTTGCGCTGGCGGCGCGCGGCGAAACGGCGCCGGCTGGCCCGGCGCGAGGAGCCGTCGATCTAGCCGTTCGGCGGTGACCTGGTCACGCCATCGCCATGCGGCGGCCGTGTCGGGCCTCTTACAACCTTGGTGGCAGCGCCTCGTCGGCCCGATCTGATATAAGATCGATAACCGTCACGAATCAAGGAGATCCCATGGCTGACAGCGCGAACGCCCACGTCGAGTCCGGAGTGCCCCTGACGGGGCTCGAGGCCTTCCACTCGGTCAACGACATCATCGCCGACGCGTGTCGCCGCTACGCCGACAAGCCGGCGTTCAGCTGCATGGGCAAGACGCTGAGCTATGCCGATATCGATCGTCTCGCCGACCGCTTTGCCGCCTGGCTGCAGAGCCATGACGATCTCGCACCGGGCGATCGCATCGCCATCCAATTGCCCAACGTGCTGCAGTTCCCGGTGGCCGTGTTCGGCGCGCTGCGTGCCGGGCTGGTGATCGTCAACACCAATCCGCTCTACACCGAGCGCGAGATGCGCCACCAGTTCCGCGACGCCGGGGTCAAGGCGATCGTGGTGCTGGCCAATATGGCCCACAAGCTCGAGAACGTGATCGCCCAGACCGATATCCGTCACGTGGTGGTCACCGAGATGGGCGATCTCCACGACTGGCCCAAGCGTGCGCTGATCAATGTCGTGGTGCGTCGGGTCAAGAAGATGGTGCCCGCCTACTCGCTGCCCCAGGCGGTCGGCTTTCGGCGCACGCTGGCGGGCGGCGGGCGTGCGGCCAAGGTCGCGGCGGGGCAGGACGAAGAGATCGCCGTGCTGCAGTACACCGGCGGCACCACCGGGGTGGCCAAGGGCGCGATGCTGACGCACCGCAACCTGATCGCCAACATGCTGCAGACCCAGGAGCTGCTCGGCGACACCCTGGAGAACGGTCGCGAGACGATCATCGCGCCGCTGCCTTGCTATCACATCTATACCTTCACCGTGAACTGCCTGTACGCAATGACCACCGGTCAGCACAACATCCTGATACCCAATCCCCGTGACATCGCCGGCTTCGTCAAGACGTTGTCGAAAACGCCGTTCACGGTCTTCGTGGGGCTCAACACCCTGTTCAACGCCCTGTGTCAGCGCGACGACTTCAAGGCGCTCGACTTCTCGCGGCTCAAGTTCACCATCTCCGGCGGCATGGCGCTGACCCAGGCCACGGCCAAGCGCTGGCAGGAGGTGACCGGCAACGGCATCGTCGAGGGCTACGGCTTGACCGAGACATCGCCGATCGCCCTGGTCAACCCGCCCGATGCGGCGCAGATCGGTACCATCGGCCGCCCGGTGGCGGGCACGTCGGTGCGGGTGGTCGACGACGAGGGGCGCGCGCTGCCGCCGGGGGAGAGCGGCGAGCTCTGCATCAAGGGGCCGCAGGTGATGAAGGGTTACTGGAATCGCCCGGAGGATACCGCCAAGACGCTCAGCGACGACGGCTGGCTGCGCACCGGCGACATGGCGGTGGTGCAGGAGGATGGCTACGTCAAGATCGTCGACCGCAAGAAGGACATGATTCTGGTCTCGGGTTTCAACGTCTATCCCAACGAGATCGAAGAGGTGGTCGTGGGGCATCCGGACGTACTCGAGGCCGCCGCGGTGGGCGTGCCCGACGAGGAGACCGGGGAGGCCGTCAAGCTGTTCGTGGTCGCTCGCAACGAGAGTCTCGACCCCCAGGCGCTGCGTCAGTGGTGCAAGCGGGAGCTGACCGCCTACAAGGTGCCCAAGTTCGTGGAGCTGCGGGACGAACTGCCCAAGAGCAATGTCGGCAAGGTCCTGCGGCGGGAGCTGCGCGATGAGGCGTCCGGCAAGGCAGGCGATGAGCCCCCGGCGTGACATCGGTTCCCCTCGGACGTGAGTTGATCCGCTGACGGCGCTACAATGACGGGTTCGTCACCATCCTTGGTGGCGGCCCGTTCTCGCCGACGTAGAGGATCTCTTGAGCGCTATCGCTTCCCCCTCGCTGCAAGCCCTGAATGACCTGGAAACTCGCCTGGACGGCTGTCTGCTGCGCGATGCCCACGAGCAGCGTCGGCGGCTCCAGCGCCTGGCGCAACGTGCCCGCGACGGCAAGCCGATCGACCGGTCGCTGAAAGAGGTCGAAACGCGACTGGCGGCGTCCAGTGAGGTACTCGCGCGTCGCCAGCGCCAGCCGGTGACGCTGAACTACCCCGACGCGTTGCCGGTCGCCGCCAAGCGCGAAACCATTCTCGAAGCCCTGCGCGAGCATCAGGTGGTGGTGGTCGCCGGCGAGACCGGCTCCGGCAAGACCACCCAGCTACCCAAGCTCTGTCTGGAGCTGGGACTGGGGCGGCGTGGCATGATCGGCCACACCCAGCCGCGCCGTCTGGCGGCACGTTCGGTGGCGGCCCGCCTGGCCGAAGAGCTGGAGGTGCCGCTGGGCGAGCAGGTCGGTTATCAGGTTCGCTTCACCGATCAGAGCAGCGACGACACGCTGGTCAAGCTGATGACCGACGGCATCCTGCTGGCCGAGACGCAGCACGATCCGGACCTGATGCGCTACGAGGCGATCATCATCGATGAAGCGCACGAGCGCAGCCTCAACATCGACTTCCTGCTCGGCTATCTCAAGCGCCTGACGGCCCGACGCCCCGACCTCAAGGTGATCGTCACCTCGGCGACCATCGACGTCGAGCGACTCTCCCGGCATTTTGCCGTCGAGCGCAACGGCGAGGTGCAGCCCGCGCCGGTGGTCGAGGTCTCCGGGCGTGCCTATCCGGTCGAGGTGCATTATCGGCCGCTGGTGCGGGAGTCGCGGGACGAGGAGGACCTGACCCTGCAGGAGGGCATTCTGGCGGCGGTCGACGAGGTCGAGCGAATCGAGCGCGAAAAGCGCTGGTATAGCGGCCCGCGGGATATCCTGATCTTCCTGCCGGGCGAGCGCGACATTCGCGAGACAGCAGACGTGCTGCGACGCGCCGAGCTCAAGAGCACCGAGATCCTGCCGCTCTATGCGCGGCTCTCCAACGCCGAACAGAACCGGGTGTTCCAGCCCCACGCCGGCCGGCGCATCGTGCTCTCCACCAACGTGGCCGAGACCTCGTTGACCGTACCCGGCATACGCTACGTGATCGATCCCGGCCTGGTCCGAATGAGCCGCTATAGTGCGCGCGCCAAGGTCCAGCGTCTGCCGATCGAGCCGGTGAGCCAGGCCAGCGCCGATCAGCGCAAGGGCCGTTGCGGGCGCGTGGCTGAAGGTGTCTGCATCCGACTCTACAGCGAAGAGGATTTTCTCTCCCGCCCGGAATTCACCGAACCCGAAATCCAGCGCACCAACCTGGCCTCGGTCATTCTGTCGATGCTGTCGCTCAAGCTGGGCGACGTGTTCGATTTCCCGTTCGTCGATGCGCCGGATGCCCGCTTCGTCAAGGACGGCTATCGGTTGCTGTTCGAGCTGGGGGCCGTCGACGACGGCGAGCGCATCACCGCCATCGGACGACAGCTGTCCCGCTTGCCGATCGATCCGCGCCTGGCGCGAATGGTGCTGGCGGGCGAGCGTTTCCAGTGCCTGCGCGAGGTGCTGATCGTGGTCAGCGCGCTGGCGACGCAGGATCCCCGCGAGCGGCCGGCGGAGAAGCGCCAGGCCGCCGACCAGCGTCACAAGCAGTGGGAGGACCCCAACTCCGACTTCGTCGCCTGGCTCAATCTGTGGCATGGCTTCGACGCCATGCGCGAGACGCTGTCGAGCAGTCAACTGCGGCGCTGGTGTCGCGACCAGTATCTGAACTACCTGCGCCTGCGCGAGTGGCACGACACCTATCGCCAACTGCGCCAGTTGACCCGCGAGATGAAACTGACGCCGTCGAGTGCCATGCAGCCCGATACCGCCCCACCGGCCGGTGAAAATGGCGCGGCGGGCGCGGAGCAACAGCCGGCGGAGCAGCCCCGGGTCGATACCCAGCGCCTGCATCAGGCATTGCTTGCCGGGCTGCTCTCCAACCTGGGGCAGTTGCAGCCGGAGAGCCGGGAATTCCTCGGTGCCCGGAACCGGCGCTTCCTGATTCATCCGGCATCGGGCCTGTCACGCAAGCCGCCCAAGTGGGTGATGGCCGGCGAGATGGTGGAGACCAGTCGTCTGTTCGCGCGTGATGCGGCGAGGATCAAGCCGGAGTGGATCGAGCCGCAGGCGGCGCACCTGATCAAGCGCAGCTACAGCGAACCCCACTGGGAGCGCAAGCGCGCCCAGGTGGTGGCGCTGGAGCAGGTGACGCTATTCGGCCTGCCGATCGTTACCGGCCGCCGCGTGGATTACGCCAAGGTGGCACCGCAGGAGGCCCGGGAGATCTTCCTGCGCCGGGCACTGGTGGAGGGCGACTACCAGACCCGGGCGGCGTTCTTCGAGCACAATCGTGCGATGATGGCGGAAGTGGAGGATCTCGAGGATCGGGCGCGCAAGCGCGACATCCTCATCGACGAGGAGACACTGTTCGCCTTCTACGACGAACGGGTTCCGGCGGATGTCGCCGGCGGGCGCAGCTTCGAGAACTGGCGCAAGCAGGCCGAGCGCGACACGCCGGATCTTCTCAAGCTGGACAAGGCGGCGCTGATGGCGCGGGACGCCGACGACGTCAATGTCGAACAGTACCCCGACGAGCTGGTGTTCAACGGCGTGCGCTATCCGCTCAGCTATCACTTTTCGCCGGGGGCTGGCGACGATGGCGTCACCTTGACCGTGCCGGCGGTCATGTTGGCGCAGTTGCCGCAGGGGCGCTTGAGCTGGCTGGTGCCCGGGTTGCTGCGCGAGAAGTGCATCGCACTGCTCAAGGCCCTGCCCAAGGCGATGCGTCGGCAGGTGGTACCGATCCCCGACTGGGTCGATGCCGCGCTGGCGTCGCTGACGCCGGACGACCGGCCGGTCGAGGAGGCGCTGGGGGAGTTCCTGCGGATCAAGACGGGAACGCGCCTGGACGCGTCGGCTTGGCGTCACGATCAGCTCGATCCGCACCTGGTGATGAACCTGCGCGTGGTGGATCACAATGGCCAGGTGCTGGGTGAAGGACGTGACCTGCGCCAACTGCAGACGCGGTTTGGCGAGGCCGCCGCGGCGGGCGCCAAGGCGCTGGCCCAGGCGCCGAAAGACAACGCCGAGCGTCTCGACGACCTGCCCGAGACGCCGTTGCCGAGTTCGCGCACGACCCGCCAGGCCGGGATCCAGGTCGAGGTCTATCCGGCGATGGTGGTGGAGGAGGACGAACTGCGGGTCGCCTGGTTCGACCACGCCGCCCGCGCCGAAGCCGCCCATCGCGACGGGATCGTCAAGCTGGCCCGGCGCAGATTGCCCGATACCGTGCGCTATATCCAGCGCGAGCTGCCTGCGCTCAAGCAGTCCGCGCTGCTGTTTGCCAAGGTCGGCAGTCACGAGCAGCTGTCCCGTGACGTCATCGATGCCTGCCTGGCCCAGACCGTGGCCGCCGATCCCTTGCCGCGCTCCCGCCAGGCGTTCGAGGCCCGGCTCGAGACCTGGCGCGGAGAGCTGGTCGCCTATGCCGAGGCGCTGCTGGATGACCTGCACAAGGCGTTGCAAGGCCATCTGGCAGTGACCAAGGCGCTCAAGGGCAACGTTACGCTGGCGCTGGCGCTGACCTACAGTGATCTCAAGGCGCAGATGCAACGTCTCGTCTACCCTGGCTTCGTGCGCGACGCCGGCCCCTGGCTCAAACATTACCCGCGCTACATGCAGGCGGCCGAAATCCGGCTCGAGAAGGCGCCACGGGACCTGCGTCGGGACCAGTTGTCGATGCAGCAGGTGCAGGCGTGGGAGGAGCGGGTCGATACGCGGCGCCGGCAAACCCATCGCGACGGGATCGTCGATGCCGACCTGGTCGAATTCGGCTGGTGGCTGCAGGAGTGGCGAGTCTCGCTATTCGCACAGCAGTTGGGCACGCTGGAGAGCGTATCGGAGAAGCGCCTGGCGCGACGCTGGCAGGAGATAACCGGGCAAACCGTGTGATCGGCGGGCTCGATACACTGCATCCGCCGTCGGCGGGTGCGCGTAATGATGGAAAGCGGCGGATGCCGCGGGAGGTAATAGCCGATGACGCAAGCCGTGATTACCGCGACGGGCCTGTTCACGCCGCCGGATTCGATCGATAACGCCGAACTGGTCGCCAGCTTCAATACCTGGGTCGACGCCGAAAATTCGCGGCACGCGGCAGCGATCGAGCGGGGCGAGCGCGAGCCGCTGGCGCACTCCAGCGAAGCCTTCATCCTCAAGGCGTCGGGTATCGAAAGTCGCTACGTGATGGAAGCCGGCGGGATTCTGGATCCCGAACGCATGCGACCCCGGATTCCACAGCGCGCCAACGACGCCCTGTCGGTACAGGCCGAGATGGGTGTGGCCGCGGCTCGCCAGGCGCTGGACAAGGCGGGCTTGCGTGCCGCTCAGCTCGACCTGATCATCGTCGCCTGCTCCAACCTCCAGCGCCCGTATCCGGCGGTCGCGGTCGAGGTCCAGGCCGCGCTGGGCGCCGGCGGCTACGCGTTCGACATGAACGTGGCCTGCTCCAGCGCGACGTTCGCCATCGACATGGCCACCAACGCCATCCGTGCCGGCAGCCTGGAGCGGGTTCTGGTGGTCAACCCCGAGATCTGTTCGGCGCATCTCAACTTCCGTGACCGGGACAGCCACTTCATCTTCGGTGACGCTTGTACCGCCATCGTGCTGGAGGCCGACCATCTCGCCCAGGATCGGGAGCACTTCACGGTATTGGGAACGCGCTTGAAGACACAGTTCTCCAATGCCATTCGCAATAACTTCGGATTTCTCAATCGTCTTGCCGACGAAGGGCACGATGCGCTGGACAAGCTTTTCGTCCAGGAAGGGCGCAAGGTGTTCAAGGAGGTCTGCCCGATGGTCGCTTCGTTGATCCTCGATCATCTGGAGAGCCAGTCGCTGACCGGGGACTCGGTCAAGAAACTGTGGCTGCACCAGGCCAACCGTCACATGAACGACCTGATCGCGCAGCGCGTGCTGGGCCGCGAGCCCTCGCTATCGGAAGCGCCGGTGATACTCGATCGCTATGCCAATACCAGTTCGGCGGGATCGATCATTGCGTTTCATCTGCATCGTGACGACCTTCAGGACGGCGACGTGGGGGTGGTGTGTTCCTTCGGTGCGGGCTACAGTGCGGGCAGTGTGATACTGCGTAAAGGGAATGCGTGTTGATGAAATCGATCCATTGGCTGGGCGGCGCCTGTGTCGCCGCGGCGCTGAGCGGTTGCGCCTCGACCGGGGAAGAATCGAATCCCCAGGATCCGTGGGAGGGCTTCAACCGGGGTGTCTATCAGTTCAACGATACGCTCGATCGCTACGCGCTCAAGCCGGTTGCGCAGGGATACGACACCATAACGCCGGATCCGGTTCAGGATGGCGTTGGCAATTTCTTCTCCAACCTGGGGGAGATTCGCACGGTCTTCAACAGCATCCTCCAGTGGGAATGGGGCAATGCCGGCGTCGCTTCCGGACGCTTTCTGGTCAACACCGTGCTGGGTGTCGGTGGCGTGCTCGATCCGGCCACTCGCATGGGGCTGGACGAGAACGAAGAGGATTTCGGCCAGACCCTGGGCGTGTGGGGGGTCGGAAGCGGCCCGTACCTGGTGCTGCCGATTCTGGGGCCGAGCACGGTTCGAGACACCAGCGGCCTGCCGGTCGATATGTACACTTATCCGGTCACCTATGTCGAAGAGGACAAGTGGCGTTACGGCCTGACCTTCCTGCGCTACGTGGATCTGCGCGCCGGCCTGCTCGACCAGGAAGCGCTGATCCAGGGAGATCGCTACAGCTTCATCCGCGACGCCTATCTCCAGCGTCGCCAGTTCGAGGTCACCAACGGAGCGGCTGGCGAGGATCCGTTCGCCAGCGGCGGATTCGGTGACGATTTCGAATATAGTGAAGACGACTTCGCCGAGTAGATTTGTGTCCAATACGCTGTCGGACGAGCTGCCTGTGATCGGTCTGATCGATCTGCCGGGACCGGACCGTGAACGCTTGATCGAAGAACTCTCCCGTCTCGACATCGTGGTGCGGGCCGCCGTCTCGGTTTCGACGCTGCCGGCGCATTGCGATCTCGTGGTGGCACACGTGCGAGCGGTGTCGCACGACGGGTGGGAGCGGCTGGCCGTTGGGCGTCCGACCATCGTCATCAGCGAGAGCCGGCGCGACAACGACCTGCACAAGGCGCTCGATGCCGGGCTGATCGATTACCTGGTCGAACCGCTCAAGCATGTCGACATTCTGCGGCGCTTGGTCGAACGGGCCCTGGAACTGACGCGGCTGTCCCGCGATCACAGTGAAAGCCGGGCGGAGCTCGAAGCGTTGAACGATCGTCTCGAAAGGCATCTCGAGATGCTCCGGGACGACCAGCGGGCAGGTGGGCACGTGCAGCGCAAGCTGCTGCCGCCGCCGGGTGTCTCGCACCTCGGCGTGCGCTGCGACTACTGGTTCGCGCCTTCGCTCTATCTGTCGGGTGACTTTCTCGATTTTCAGCGATGTGACGACCGCTACAGCTTCTTCTATTTTGCCGATGTCGCCGGCCATGGCGCCTCTTCCGCCTTTGTCACCGTGTTGTTGAAGTATCTCTGCAATCGCTGGCTGGCCCAGTGGCGGACGCTGCTGCCGGAAGCGTTTCCGTCCCGGTGGCTGGGCGAGCTCAACCGGGAGCTGCTGGAGACCGGCATCGGCAAGCACGCCACGGTCTTTGCCGGTGTGCTGGACCACGAGCGTCATTTTCTGCACTATGCGCTCGGCGCCCAGCTGCCGATGCCGATTCTCCAGGCGGAGGGGCGAAGCGTATACCTGGGGGGAGAGGGGCCTCCGGTGGGGTTGTTTCCCGATGTGGAGTACCCCATCTACGGGTGTCCATTACCCGAGTCTTTCCGACTCTGGTTCTGCTCCGATGGCGTTCTGGAATGCCTGCCGGAGGGTTCATTGAACGCGCGGCTCAAGGAACTCGAGCACCGCACGGCACACTGCACCAGCGTCGACGATCTGAGGGAAGGGTTGGCGTTGGGGGATCCTCTGCCGGATGATCTCAGCATGATGACATTGAGTGGTTTCGACCATGATTGAAGGGCGGATCAGGGCGGCCTTCGAGTCGGGCGTATTTGTGCTCAAGCTGTGCGGCGACGTGCGCTTGACGCTATGTGCGACACTGGATGCCGAGGCGCAGCGCCTGGCGGATCTGCCGGGCTTGCGGGCGGTGATGGTCGACCTGCGCGAGGCGACCAACGTCGACTCCACTGCACTGGGGTTCCTGGCCAAGGTGGCGATGGCCGTCCAGGGGCGATTGGACGACCCGCCCACGATCATCGCCGAGCACCCGGACGTTCGGCGGATGCTGGACGTCATGGGGTTCGCGCGTTACTTCACGCTGCTCGAAGCGCCGTTGACCGAGCCGGCGGAGCTGGATGAGCTGCCTCAGGTCGAAGCCGACGAGAGCGGCATTCAGCAGCGAATCCTGGAAGCCCACCGCATCCTCATGCGCATGAGCGAGCACAATCGACACGAGTTTCAGCCGTTCGTCGAACTGCTCGAATCACAGCGTGTCGACGCCCCCCCGCACGGTTGATCTGCTCGACCGAGGGCCGTAACGAGTGACGATCCCCGCGACGCGGGCGTCTGCTCCTGCGCCATCGCCCCGATGATCGACAGTACGCCTTCACTGCCAGGCCGGACCGTACTGGCCTCGAACGCCTGTCCGGGCGAGCGGGGCTCTTTCAAGCCGCGCCCGGGCAGTTTCCGTCTGTCGAGCACGACAACGCTGCCTCGAAGCCGGGCGTACGGCGGGATGCCGATCAGCAACAACTCGATCTTGAAGGAGAACATGTGACGATCTTGAGCGCACGGCGGCTGGCGTTGCTGGTGGCTGCCAATACGGCGCTGGCACCGCTGGCGATCGATGCCTACCTGCCGGCAATGCCTGCTCTCGCGACGTCGATCGGTGCCAGCGTGCACCATACCGAGCTGTCGCTCAGCGTCTTCCTGCTCGGATTCGCACTCGGGCAACTGGTCTGCGGCCCGCTGTCGGATCGTTTCGGTCGCAAACCGGTATTGATGATCGGGTTGGGCGTCTTCCTGGTCGCCAGCCTGGCGCTGACCCAAGTGGGCTCGCTGGCGACGCTCTGGGGATGGCGCTTCGTGCAGGCGCTGGGCGGTGGTGCGTGCGTGGTGAATTCCGCCGCCATCGTGCGCGATCGCTTCAGTGGTCGGGAGGCGGCCAAGGTGATGTCGACCATGGTCATGATCCTGATGATGGCGCCACTGGTGGCGCCAGCCATCGGCAGCGCGCTGCTGCACCTGGCGGATTGGTGGCTGATCTTCCTGTTTCTCGCCGTCTACGCCGCTTTCGTGCTGTGGTTGCTTGGGCGCTATCTGCCCGAGACGCATGGTCGCGATCCGAGCGCACCCTCGGCGCGGCAGATTCTGGGGAACTACGTCAGCGTACTACGCCACCGAGAGGCAATGGGCTACATCGGGGCGGTATCGATGTCGTTTGCCGGCATGTTCGCGTTCATCACCGGCTCCCCCTATCTCTACATGGAGCATTACGGGCTCTCGACCACGCTTTATCCGTTCGTATTCGGTGCCAATATCCTGATCATGGCGTCCTCAAGCCGGCTCAATATCCGATTGTTGAAGACCCGCACCCCGCAGCAGAACCTTCTTCTGGGCCTTGGGGTCCAGTTGACTGCGGGCGTGTTGCTGGTGGTGATGGTGGCAACGGGTCTGGACTCCATTTTCACGATCGCCCCGCTGATGGTGGTTTTCGTGGGGATGCAGGGGTTGATCAGCCCCAACGCCATGTCGTCGATGCTGGACCATTTCCCCCGCATGAGTGCCACGGCAACGGCGCTGCAGGGCTGTCTGCAGTTCACCTGCGGCGCCGTCTCCGGGGCGCTGGTCGGCGCCTTCGAGCTGGCCAGTGCCTGGCCGACGGTGCTGACGATGCTGGGCGCCACGCTGCTGGGCAACGTCGCGGTGCGGGCGCTGGCTGGCCGGGCGCTCAAGCAGCGCGTCGCAGCCGAGGAGCCGGCCACCTGAGCCGTTACCTGAAGCGGCGTCATCGTTACTCGTCTTGACGCTTGTCATTTGATTGTCATTTAACCTTGTCATGGTGGGTGCCGCGAAGGTTGCCATCCATGCTCTCCAGGCTGCACCTAAAGAACCATCGACGACTCTGGGGATTCGGGAGATCGTTCGGTGGTTTTTTTCTTTCGGACAATCACGACGGTCGAGTTCATCTTTTTCATCGATGACACCGCTGTCATAAAACTGTCACGGCACTGACGTACGGTTTGCGCTGAGAGTGCTGGCAACCTTCGCAACGTCGTTATCGCTCACGCATCCAAGGTGGAAACAGGATATCGCTATGCTTAAACACGTCTTCGCAACGCTCATTTCCGGATCGCTGGTTCTGGGCGCCGCTGGTGTCCAGGCTCAAGACGCCATCACCGGCGCTGGCGCAACCTTCCCGTACCCGGTCTATTCGCAGTGGGCGGACGCCTATCAGGACGAGTCCGGCATCGGCCTCAACTATCAGGCTATCGGCTCCGGCGGCGGCATCCAGCAGATCGTCGCCAAGACGGTCACCTTCGGTGCCAGTGACGCGCCGATGACCAAGGAAGAGCTGGACAAGAATGGCCTGATGCAGTGGCCGATGGTCATGGGTGGCGTGGTCGCCGCGTTCCATGTCGAGGGGATCGAGGGCGGTTCGCTCAACCTGGACGGCCCGACACTGGCCGACATCTACCAGGGCAAGATCACCAACTGGGACGACGAGGCCATCGCCGAGCTGAACCCGGACATGGACCTGCCGGACACCCAGATCACGCCGGTCTACCGCGCAGAGGGCTCCGGAACCAACTTCCTGTTCACTCACTACCTGTCGCAGGTCAGCCAGGACTTCGCCGACAACGTGGGCGAGGGCAAGTCCGTCGCTTGGCCGGCAGGCGTCGGCGCCAAGGCCAATGCAGGGGTGGCCAGCCAGATCGCCAACACCAACGGTGCGATCGGCTACGTCGAGTTTGCGTACGCCGCCCAGAACGATCTGAGCCTGGTGCACCTGAAGAACAAGGCGGGCAAGGTCGTCGCGCCGAGCATGGAGTCGTTCATGGCTGCCGCTGCCAACGCCGACTGGAAGAATGCGCCGGGCATGTATCTGGTGCTGACCAACCAGCCGGGCGACGAGAGCTGGCCGATCACGGGCGCCTCTTTCATCCTGATGCACAAAGAAGTTCAGGATGCGGAGGCTGCCGGCCAGGCGCTCAAGTTCTTCGATTGGGCCTACAAAAATGGTAACGACATGGCGCAGGAGCTGGACTACGTGCCGATGCCGGAGAACGTTGCCGACATGGTTCGTGACAGCTGGAGCGAGATCAAGGGCCCGAATGGCGAAGCCGTCTGGAACCCGTGATTCTTGACTGACGTGCCGCGACGGCAGGCGGGGAACCGCCTCCGTCGCGGCGCTGTATCGGAACCCGCCTGAAGGCGGTAAGTGGCAAGTGACGAGGAACGAAGATGGCCACCACCAACGCGATTCAAGCCAGCGGTCTGGGGCATCTCAGCGATGCCACCCGCAAGCGGCTGCAACGAAAGGCACGCATCGATGTGTGGTTCGAGCGTACGTTGTTCGCCTTTGCTTTTGCCGTACTGCTGCTGCTCGGTGCGATCATCGCGTCACTGATGTTTTCCAGCTGGCCTGCGATTCAGCGCTACGGACTGGATTTCTTCACGGAAAACCGGTGGGCGGCGAATGTCGAGGTCTTCGGCGCTCTGCCGGCGATCTATGGAACGCTGTTGACGTCATTCATCGCCATCGTCATCGCCGTGCCGGTCTCGTTCGGCATCGCGATCTTCCTGACCGAGCAGTGCCCGGGGTTCCTGCGACAGCCGCTGGGTACCTTGATCGAGCTGCTGGCGGGAATTCCTTCGATTATCTACGGCATGTGGGGCATGGAGGTGCTGGCACCGCTTTTGCGCACCTGGTTTCCCACGGTCTTTCCCGCCGGCACCGGCCTGGCGACGGCGGGCATCATTCTGGCGGTGATGATCATTCCCTTCATCACCGCCGTGACCCGCGACGTCATCAATACGGTTCCAGCGGTCATGCGCGAATCCGCCTATGGACTGGGCTGCACCACCTGGGAGGTGACCCGGCGCGTCATCCTGCCCTCGGTGAAGGGCGGGCTGGTCGGCGGCGTCGTGCTGGGACTGGGACGTGCGCTAGGGGAAACGATGGCGGTGACGTTCGTCATCGGCAATAACCTGTTCCTCAGCACCACCCTGACGGGGCAGGGGACCTCGATCGCGGCGCTGATCGCCAACCAGTTCTCCGAGTCCGACGGGACACAGCGTTCGGCGCTGCTGGCGTTGGGTCTGATTCTGTTCCTGATCACCTTCGCGGTGCTGGCTTTCGCGCGTTACCTGTTGCGCAACAGCACCGGTCGCCACGCCTGAGCGGCGGGAGAGAAAGAACCATGGATATCAAGCAAACGCCACTCTATCGTCGCCGCAAGCGCCTCAATCAGTTGGTGATGGTGCTCTGTCAACTGGCGACGGTGATCGGTTTCGTCTTTCTTTTCGCCATCCTCTTCACCTTGGTGACCAAGGGGATCGGGTCGATCTCGCCGTCGACGTTCGTCGAGCGCACCCGCATGAACGGCGGGGGGCTGGGCAACGCGATCTGGGGGACTTTCCTCATGACCTGCGCCGCCACGGTGATCGGGACCGTGATCGGTGTCGCCGCCGGTACCTGGCTGGCGGAATACAGCGGCAAGGGCTTGATGGCCAAGGTGATCCGCTTCATCAACGACATTCTGCTTTCGGCACCTTCGATCATCATCGGCCTGTTCATCTATGCCGTGGTGGTGGTCCCGATGGGCAACTTTTCCGGCTGGGCCGGCGTACTGGCGCTGACGGTCATCATCGTGCCGGTGGTCATCCGCTCGACGGAGGACATGTTGCGCTTGATCCCCAACTCGCTGCGGGAAGCGGCCGCCGCGCTGGGTGCCCATCGCTGGTGGATCATCGTGCGGGTCTGCTACAGCGGCGCACGTGCCGGCATCATGACCGGAATTCTGCTGGGGTTCGCACGCATCAGCGGCGAGACGGCGCCGCTATTGTTCACGTCGCTGAACTCCAACCAGTGGAACTTCTTCGACCTGGGTAGCGAGATGGCCAACCTGCCGATGACCATCTACCAGAACATGACGATCAACGCCTTCATTCCCGACCTGGTCGCTCTGGCCTGGGGCGGGGCATTGATCCTGACCGCTGCCATCCTGATTCTGAACATTGCGGCGCGCTACTTCTCGCGCCAGCGTTCCTGATTCCCAGCTGCGAGACCGCCATGACAGCCGATATTCATCTCGACCAGAAGCGCGACACCGGCGCCGTTGAAGCGGCAGCCGTATCGCAGATCGCCACCAAGCTGCGCGTCAACGACCTGAATCTCTATTATGGAAAGTTCCAGGCGATCAATAATGTCACCATGGAAATTCCCGAACGCCAGGTCACGGCGTTCATCGGGCCGTCGGGTTGTGGCAAATCCACCTTGATCCGTTGCTTCAACCGGATTCACGACCTGTACGAGGGGATACGCACCGAGGGCCAGATCCTGCTCGACGAGCATGACATCTACGACTCGGGGATCGACCTCAACCTGCTGCGCTCCCGGGTCGGCATGGTGTTTCAGAAACCGACGCCGTTCCCGATGTCGGTCTTCGACAACGTTGCGTTCGGCATTCGCCTCTACGAGAAGCTCTCCGCCCGGGATCTCGAGGAGCGGGTGGAGTGGGCCCTGCGCAAGGCTGCCCTGTGGAACGAGGTCAAGGACAAGCTCAAGCAGAGCGGTCAGGCGCTCTCGGGCGGCCAGCAGCAGCGCTTGTGTATCGCGCGAACCATCGCCGTGAAGCCCGAAGTGATTCTGCTCGACGAGCCGACCTCGGCACTGGATCCCATCTCGACCGGGTACATCGAGGACCTGATCAACGAGCTCAAGAAGGACTACACGATCGTCATCGTGACCCACAACATGCAGCAGGCGGCACGAATCTCCGATATCACCGCGTTCATGTATCTGGGAAGCCTGATCGAGTGTGATGACACCACCAAGATATTCACCCAGCCGAAAGAGTCCCGGACTGAGGATTACATCACCGGCCGTTATGGCTGATCGCTCACGATCGTAGCCATACCCTGGGAATCTGGCGCCCTCGAGTCGACGACTCGGGGGCGCTTGTCGTCAGGCCCAAGGCCGGCTTCGAAGTTTGCGCCGCAGCAACGTACCCGCGGCGGGATCGTGCTAATGTCGTGGCCCACAGGACGTGTACCACCAGGATTTTGCTTATGTCGCCCGGACAGGAACCCGCTTTTCGTAACGTTCCCTTCAATTTGATGCTGACGCTGGCGTCACTGACGATCATCATCGCGGGGATGCGCGCAGCGGAAAGCCTCATCATCCCGATTCTGCTGTCGCTGTTCGTTGCGGTGATCTGCACCTCGCCGGTCCATTGGCTCTATCGACGCGGTGTCAATTCCTACGCGGCAGTCCTGATCACTCTGCTGATACTGGGAGGGTTGCTGGCGCTGTTCGGCACCTTGCTGGGCAACAGCTTCACGATGTTCATGGATAGTTGGCCCGAGATGCAGAAGCAGCTGGAAGGCCACTACCTGACATTGCTGGAGTGGCTGGCGAATCAGGGGCTTTCGGTCTCCCCGCAGCAGTTGTCCAGCATGGTCGACGACTCCGGAGATCAGAACTGGGTGTCCGGCTTTATCAGTGGGCTAGGTCTGGTGCTGTCCCAGAGTCTGGTCATCCTGCTGATGGTCAACTTCATGCTGTTCGAGACGCTGGATTTCCGGCAGAAGGTGGCCAGGGCGCTAACCAATCCGGGGCCGAGCCTGGAGCGATTCACGGAGTTCAGCTACAACCTCAAGCGCTACATGGCAGTGAAGACGGCGATCAGCCTGGTCTCCGGCGTGCTGGTCACCATCTCGGCCTGGCTCGTCGGCGTCGAGTTCGCCCTGCTGTGGGGGGCGCTGGCTTTCATTCTCAACTACATCCCCAACATAGGTTCAGTGCTGGCCGCGGTACCACCGGTGTTGCTGACGCTGGCGATGCCGGAAGGCGGGGTCGTGAAAGCGATGACGCTGGCGGGCGCCTACCTGACCATCAACTTCGTGCTGGGCAACATCGTCGAGCCGCGTGTCATGGGGCGGACGATGGGGCTCTCGACGTTGGTCGCCTTTCTCTCACTGGTGGTCTGGGGCTGGATCCTGGGCCCGGTGGGAATGCTGCTGTCGGTTCCGCTGACCATGACGCTCAAGATTGCGCTGGACAGCCATCCCGAGACACGCTGGATCGCCAAGATGCTGAGTCCTTCGGAGCGCCGCCGTCGCCACCAGCGCAAGGTCCAGGAAGCGCTGGACGAACTGGAGGAGGAGGTGGAATAGCGCCCGTGACTCGAGCCCGCTCTGCCGATCTTGCTGCTTCAGGCACAAGAAAGCCGCGCTCCCGGGAGCGCGGCTTTCTTGTGAAGAGCGGCGTATCGAGAGGTCAGCCGTTCTGTTCGAGGAACTGCGTCAACTGGGATTTGGACTGGGCGCCGACCAGTGATGCCACCTTGGCACCGGACTTGAACAGCATCACGGTGGGGACGCCGCGGACACCGTGCTCGGAGGCGATCTCCGGGGCGTCATCCACGTTGACGCTGACGACCTTGATGTCATCCGCTTTCTCGTCGGCGACTTCGTCGACGACGGGCGCCATCATCTTGCAGGGGCCGCACCACGGCGCCCAGAACTTGAGCAGCACCGGCTTGTCCGCGTTCAACACTTCCTGCTCGAAATTGGCGGTGGTGACATCGACATTGTTGGACATGACGTTAACTCCTGCAGACATTGCGCTCTTTTCGAGCTGATGGAGGCGATGTTAGCCCTTGCACAGGGTGGTGGCAAATCTCACGGTTTATCGGGACGATAGCGCCAGGTTATTAAACGTCTCTTTTTCATACCCAATTGTGGCGATCCTTTGGCTCTTCACGCCCTGCGACTTATTGCGTAAAGTAATCCATGTCTTGTTTTTTATGCCGTTTTGACGATTCTGGAAGCCACGAGGTTGCTCATGAAGCTCCAACAGTTGCGCTATGTATGGGAAGTGACACGGCATCAGCTCAATGTCTCGGCGACCGCCCAGAGCCTGTTCACGTCACAGCCTGGAATTTCCAAGCAGATTCGCCTGTTGGAAGACGAGCTTGGCGTTGAGATATTCGCGCGTAGCGGCAAGCATCTGACTCGGGTCACGCCGGCGGGAGAGGCGATCGTCGAGCTGGCCGGCAAGGTATTGCGGACGGTCGATGACATCAAGCACGTCGCCCAGGAACATAGTGACGAGCGCCGCGGCAGTCTGGCGATCGCCACCACGCATACCCAGGCGCGCTACGTGCTGCCCAGCGTGATCGGCGAATTTCGCCAGAAGTATCCGGATGTCGCCCTTCACATGCAGCAGGGAACGCCCAAGCAGATCGCCCAGATGGTGAGCGAGGGGTCGGCGGATTTCGCGATCTGCACCGAGTCCCTCGAGCTGTTCAACGACCTGGTGTTGCTACCGTGCTATCGCTGGAACCGCTGTGTCCTCGTCCCCAAGGGGCATCCCCTGGCGAGCGGTGAGTTGACGCTCGAACGGGTGGCCGAGCATCCGCTGGTGACCTACGTCTTCGGTTTCACCGGCCGCTCTCAGCTCGACGACGCGTTCAAGTCCCGTGACCTGACCCCTAATGTCGTTCTCACCGCAGCCGATTCCGACGTGATCAAGACTTACGTGCGACTGGGTCTCGGCATCGGCATCGTCGCCCACATGGCGGTCGACCCGGTGGCGGACAGCGATCTCGTCGCGGTGGATGCTTCGCATCTGTTCGAGAGTTCCACCACCAAGATCGGCATTCGCCGCGGCACTTTCATGCGGACCTACATGTACGACTTCGTCAAGCGCATGGCGCCGCACCTGGATAGAGAGACCGTCGAGCGCGCGCTGGCGGCGGGCCCGCGACACGAGGCCGAGCTGTTCAAGGGAATTCAGCTGCCAGTCCTTTGAGAGTCCGCTCCCCGGGGATCCGACACGCGCCCGAATGCAAGGAGCCCCGCCAGTGGCGGGGCTCCTTGCGCTCTATTCCGATGCGAGTCAGTGCTGCAGATGCAGCCCGCACTCGCGCTTTTCCTCGACCTTGGTCGGGTCGAAGTAGTCGAAATTGTTGGGCAGATCGTGCTGCTGCAGGTACTGGTACATCTGCTTGGCGGTCCAGTGCAGCACCGGCGCCACCTTGAGCAGGCCGTCGGCATTGCGTGACAGTGGCTGCATGCGCGAACGCTCCGGAGTGTCTTCGGCCCGCAGCGCCGTGAACCAGATGTCCGGCGCCGTCTCGGCCAGCGCGCGACGGAAGGGCTCGAGCTTTACCTCCTCCGTGAACGCCGCGTGGCGTGGGTCGCCGATCTCCGGAGTCGGGCCCTCCACGGACTCGCGATGGGCCCGAGAGCGATGCGGATGGTAAATGGTCAGGTTGAGATCGAGCCGCTTGGTCAGCTCCTCCGCGAAGCGGTAGGTTGCGGGGGTGTTGTAACCGCTATCCATCCAGACGATGGGGATGTCGGGACGAACGCGAGTGACCAGGTGCAGGATCACGGCCTCGAACGGGCGGAAATTGGTGGTGCAGATCGCCTTCTGATCCAGGCCCAGTGCGAATTCGGTAATGGCCAGGGGATCGTGACCGATTTCACGATTGAGAGCATCGAGGTCGAACGCCATGAGTGACTCCTTTGGAGGGCGCGTCTGAGTTGCCGACGAGGCCCGCCGAGGTAAGTGGGATGGCCGTCACTCTACCAACCCTCTTCAGGCGTGGACCAATACCGTTTGGTTAGATTGATATATAACCAAATTATCTACATGGTGGCGCGAACTGATCTTCTGATTATTAAGCGCCGAGTGGGCGCAGTGCCGAGAGGGGCGTGATACGCGGCGGGCCATCCGCTGGCCAGTCAACGTGGGCATCAATGGCGTAGATCTCCCGCAAGCGAGCTGGCGTCAACACCTCTCCCGGTTTTCCGCTGACCACCCGGCGTCCCTCCTTGATGACCCAGAGGTGATCGGCAAAGCGCGCGGCCAGGTTGAGGTCGTGAATGGCCAGAATGACGGTGATCGCTTCCCGGCGCGCCAAGCGCTGCAGGTAATCGAGTACCTGCAACTGGTGATGGAGGTCCAGTGCGCTGGTCGGCTCGTCGAGCATCAACAGTGCCGGGCTGCGTACGATGGCCTGGGCGATGGCGACGCGCTGGCGCTGGCCGCCGGACAGCGCCACCAGCTCGCGCTCGGCAAGTGGTTCGAGTTCCAGCGATGTCAGTGCGCGTTCGACGGCCGAGAGGGCCTGGGCGGCGGGTTCGGCCACCTGGGTTCGACGCGCGAGCAGAACGGCCTCGAACACGCTCAGCGCGGCCTGGGTGCCGGTGTCCTGGGGGAGGTAGTAGAGTCGCCGGCTGCGTTGCTCGAGCGGTAGCGCATCGATTCGCTCACCGTCGAGGAGGATGCGCCCGCTGGCACGCTCGATGCCGGCGATCGCCTTCAGCAACGTCGATTTTCCCGCCCCGTTGGGGCCGATCAGTGCCGTTATCTCGCCGGGTCGCGCGGTCAGGTCGGAGATATCGCGCAGTACCCGGTGTTTTCCCAGCGAGCAGTCGAGCCGCTCGATTCGCAGGTTCATCGCCAGATCTCCTTGCGCGAGCGCAGGATCAGCGAAACGAAGAACGGCAGGCCGATCAGCGCGGTCAAAATGCCGATCGGCAGCAGAATGCCGGGAATGAGCGTCTTCGAGAGAATCGAGGTCAGTGAGAGGATCAGCGCGCCGGTCAGTGCGGACATCGGCAGGAAGACGCGCTGGTCCTCGCCGACCACCAGGCGAGCGATGTGCGGCCCGACCAGCCCGACGAAACCGATGGTCCCCACGAACGCGACCGCAGTCGCCGAAAGCAGCGCACAGCAGAGCAGCATGCGCAAGCGCAGCCGGCCGACGTCGATACCCATGGACTTGGCCTGGATCTCTCCCATGCGCAGGGCCGTCAATTGCCATCTGGCCCGGATGAAGATCGGCATGGTGGCAAACAGCGCCAGGGCCGCCAGCGCCACTTTCCCCCAGCTTGCCTTGCTCAAGCTGCCCAGCGACCAGAATACGAGTTGCTGCAGGGACTCGGCGGAAGCGACGTACTGGAGCATTCCCAACAAGGCATTGAAGAAGAACATGATCGCGATCCCCATCAGCACCATCGTCTGCACGCTGACGCCTTTCAGCCGGCTCAGCGCCCAGATCACCAGCGAGGCGAACATGGCCAGGATGAAGGCGTTGGCAGTCAGCAGCAGCGTGCCGGCCACCGGCAGGAGTCCGAACCCCAGCACGATGGCGAGCGCTGCCCCAAAGCTGGCTGCGGAAGAGATCCCCAGCGTGAAGGGGTCGGCGAGGGGATTGTTGAGCAGTGTCTGCATTTCCGCGCCAGCGACGGCAAGACTGGCGCCGACGACGATGGCCATCGTCGCGACCGGCAGCCGGATCTCCCAGACCACGACCTGCAGCACGCGGGAAGCCTCCGACGGCATTGCCAGCGTCTTCACCACGTCGATTAGCGGATAGGCGCCTGGCCCGGTGGCGATATCGATCATCAGCGAGACCAGCGTGGCCATCGCGGTCAGCGCGATCAGCCAGTACTGGCGGCGCTGACGGGCGAGGTAGCGATGGACCGTGGTTTCGTGGGTCTTGGCACGGGATGAAATCGTCGTGGCTTTCAAGGTGGGGTTCGTTGTTTGGCGATGGCGTCGGGCAGCGTAAACCAATGGAATGTTATTGGGAATCGTTCTCGACCTGATGAGGGGCCGTCAGTGCCTGCATCAATCGTTCGATCTTGGCGAGCGTCTCCCGGTATTCGGCTTCCTCGTCCGAATCCGCCACCAGCCCGCCGCCGCCCCAGATATGCAGGGTATCGCCGTCGGAGACGACGGTGCGTATCGCGATCGAGGTGTCCAATCGACCACGTCGGTCGAGATAGCCCAGGCTGCCGCAGTAGACGCTGCGCTGACTGGGTTCGAGCTCATCGATGATCTGCATCGCGCGATGTTTGGGCGCGCCGGTGATGGAGCCCCCGGGAAAAGCGGCGGCCAGCAGGTCCAGCGGTGTCGCGGGGGAAGCCAGCTCACCGCGCACGACGCTGACCAGATGGTGGACGTTGGCGTAGCTCTCCAGTCCGCAGAGCTGCGGGACCGTAACGCTGCCGGGGCGGCAGACGCGGCCCAGGTCGTTGCGCAGCAGGTCCACGATCATGACGTTCTCGGCACGATCCTTGTCGCTTCGCTGAAGCTCGAGCGCCAGGCGCCGGTCTTCATCGGGCGTCGACCCGCGAGGGCGAGTGCCCTTGATCGGCCGGGTCTCGACCTGTCCATCGACGACGCCGATGAATCGTTCGGGCGACAGGGACAGGATCGCCTTGTCATCCCAAGCGAGATAGCCGCCGTAGGGCGTGGGCGTTGCGCGACGGAGGCGGCGATACGCTTGCCAGGTACTGCCCTCGAAACGGGCGGTGAAGCGCTGTGCCAGATTGATCTGGTAGCAGTCGCCAGCATGGAGATAGTCGATGACGCGCTGGAAGCGTCTGGCGTAGCCGCAGCGGTCCATATCGCCGACGAAGGCCCCGATCAAGGTGAAGTCCGACGAAGCGGGCGTCGCGGCGTCGTTCAGCCACTCCATTACCTGCCGGCGGCGTTCGGCGGTCGCGACCATCCAGGTACGCCGTGCCTCGTGATCCTGGATCAGCGCCCAGTCGTAGAGCCCGAGCCTGGCCGAGGGCAGCTCTGGCCCCGGGCGACGATCGATGTGACGTGGGCGGTCGCTCTTGTCTTGCGCCGTGGTCAGTGAATAGCTCCAGTGGCCGATCAGCCCACCGATAAAGGGCAGGTTGGAGGTCCGTGCGGCAAGGGAGGCGGGCAGGCGTGGCAGCCACTCGGCTTCGGCATGGTCCAGCAGGGCGCGCTGGGCCGCGAATGGTTCTTCCGGCAGGGATATCGATGGCTGGCATCGAGTTCGACCGTCGTCGATGGTCAGTGTCGCCAACGGGTCGCTGCTGAGGATGTCGAAGCGGCCGCCCGGGGCGTCAGGGCGGCCGCTGTCCAACAGCACGACACCTGGACGTCGCTGCAGTCGCTCGAAGAGCGGGCCCGGATCGGGCGCATAGGGGAAGTCGGCTATCTCGAGCCAGGGTCTCGCGCCAGCCATGAATACCTTTTCCAGACGAATGAACGACGACCCGGCGTCGATAGCCGCGCCCAGGATAGCGGGCAGTTTACGCCGGCCGGCAAGTTTATCGGGAGTCGTAGTGATGAGCGAGCCCTCCACGCGCTGCGCGAACGGGCAATATCCGGCATCGAGACGCCGCGCGGGCGGGTGCAGCAGTGGAGGGGCGCGATAAGCGGGACCTCAAATTGTCGACAATTCCGAGATTCCCATTTTTTGTCTCTCGACTAAAGTGCCATTTAATGAGCGTTATTTTACGTTGCCCGAGAAAAAAGCCGCGCCTATGATAGGAGTACGCCCTCTTATTGTTAACAACTTAATGTCCCAATCCCATTTTGACAGTCACGATGCCGATACCGAGCTGCCGGTGGTTCGCACACTGGCCGAGCGTGTCTTTCACCAGCTTCAGCGCGCGATCGTTCGCGGCGAGCTGCCTCCCGGTACCCGTATCACGGAGCCGGAGCTCTCTTCCCATTACGGTATCTCCCGCGGGCCCCTGCGGGAAGCGATGCGTCGGCTGGAAACCTATCGGCTGATCGAGCGCGTGCCCCATGTTGGTGCCCGTGTCGTCAAGCTTTCGATGGATGAGCTGCTGGAACTGTTCGATGTGCGCGAGGCGCTGGAGAGTATGGCGGCGAGGCTGGCGGCGACTTCGATGACGGCCGAGGAGATTGCGGGACTGCGCGGCGTTCTCGCCTTTCACGAACGGCAGGAAGACTTGGCCAGTGGCGAAGCCTACTACCAGCGGGAAGGCGATCTCGACTTCCATTACCGCATCGTGCAGGGCAGCCACAATCGTATGCTGATGACGCTGCTGTGCGATGACCTCTACTATCTGGTGCGGCTCTATCGTACCCAGTTCAGCGCCAAGGGCTCCCGGCCGCAACGCGCCTTCGTCGAGCATCATCGCATCGTCGACGCGATCGAGGCGGGTGACGCCGAGCTCGCCGAACTGCTGATGCGTCGCCACGTCAGCGCTTCCCGCGAAAACGTCGCCGCCCACTACGCTCGAACGCTGGTGGAAGAGCCGGCGCCTTCTCCCCACACCTCAAGGATCGAATCATGACGTCATCGAGTCCCGGTGCACGCTTTCGGGCTGCGCTAGCCGCCCATCGTCCGCTTCCCATCGTCGGTGCCATCAACGCCTACAGCGCGATGATGGCGAAGGCGGTCGGGCACCATGCGCTCTATCTCTCCGGCGGTGGCGTGGCCAATGCGTCCTACGGGCTGCCGGATCTGGGCATGACCACGCTCAACGATGTCGTGGAAGATGCCCGCCGCATCACTGGCGCCTGTGACCTGCCGCTGCTGGTGGATATCGATACCGGTTGGGGCGGGGCTTTCAATATCGCACGAACGATCAAGGAGATGGA
>NZ_CALFQK010000095.1:0-21849 GCF_937921195.1 uncultured Salinicola sp. | reverse complement strand
GTAGCTCGTAGCTCGTAGCTCGTAGCTCGTAGCTCGTAGCTCGTAGCTCGTAGCTGCTATCTACCGCGCCCCGAAACCGGCGCTGTCGTAGCTCACAGACAGGATATCGATATGGAATTGACCCCGAGGGACAAAGACAAGCTGCTGCTGTTCAGCGCCGCCCAGTTGGCGGAACGGCGGCGCGCGCGCGGGCTGAAGCTCAACTACCCGGAGGCGATGGCGCTGATCAGCTTCGAGATTCTGGAGGGGGCGAGGGATGGCCGCAGCGTGGCCGACCTGATGAGCTACGGTCGCGAGATACTGACTCGGGAAGACGTCATGGACGGTGTCGCCGAGATGATCCAGGAAGTGCAGGTCGAGGCCACCTTTCCCGACGGGACGAAGTTGGTGACGGTCCACGATCCCATCGTCTGACGCGGCTGTGCTCGGTCAGGCGGTGTTGGCTGCGCTTCGAAAAATGCTCATTGGCTGAAGCCAACCGCGCTTTTTCGAAGCTTGCCGCCTACCCTGACCTTCGCTCGCAGCGCGTCAGATTGCATTGGTTGGCAGTCCTAATGCTTTCCATGCGACGAACAATCGACAATAAGGGAAAATCGATGATTCCCGGTGAAATGCAGATTCAGGATGGCGAGATCGAGCTCAATGCCGGCCTCGAGACGGTCACGGTGGCGGTGGCCAATACCGGCGACCGGCCGGTTCAGGTCGGCTCCCACTATCACTTTGCCGAGACCAACCCGGCGTTGACCTTCGATCGGGGCGCAGCCCGGGGATATCGCCTCGACGTGCCCGCCGGCTCGGCGATTCGCTTCGAACCGGGGCAGACACGGGAGGTGACGCTGGTGCCGTTTCTTGGCGAGCGGCGTATCTACGGCTTCCGCGGGGAGGTCATGGGCGCGCTGCCCCCTGACGCGCCGCTTTCCAAGGCGTCCGCGGCCGCGCAGGTCAATGCGCCCACAGCCGCGCAGGTCAATGCGCCCACAGCCGCGCCTAGGGCGCGCGATGACAATGGCGACGAGGGGGGAGCGAACTGATGGTCAGGATCACCCGGCAGGCGTACGCGGACATGTACGGCCCCACGGTCGGTGATCGTGTCCGCCTCGGCGACACCGAGCTGTGGATCGAGGTCGAGAGCGATGCGACCGTCTATGGCGACGAGGTCAAGTTCGGCGGCGGCAAGGTCATTCGCGATGGCATGGGGCAGAGCCAGCGCCACGACGATTCGGTCATGGACACGGTCATCACCAATGCGCTGATCCTCGACTGGTGGGGTGTGGTCAAGGCGGATGTGGGCCTGCAGAGGGGCCGGATCGCGGCGATCGGCAAGGCCGGCAATCCCGACGTGCAGCCGGGCGTCGACATCGTCATCGGGCCGGGCACGGAGATCATCGCGGGGGAGGGCAAGATCCTCACCGCCGGCGGCATCGACGCGCACATTCACTTCATCTGCCCGCAGCAGGTCGAGGAGGCGCTGATGAGCGGCGTCACCACGATGCTCGGCGGCGGCACCGGTCCGGCGACCGGCACCAACGCCACCACCTGCACGCCGGGCGAGTGGCACCTGGGCAAGATGCTGCAGGCGATCGATACGCTGCCGATGAACATCGGTTTGCTGGGCAAGGGCAATGCCAGTCTGCCGGCGGCGCTGGAGGCGCAGATCGTGGCCGGAGCGATCGGGCTCAAGCTGCACGAGGACTGGGGTACCACGCCGGCGTCGATCGACAACTGCCTGAGCGTGGCCGAGCGCTACGACATCCAGGTCGCGATCCACACCGATACCCTCAACGAGTCCGGCTTCGTCGAGGACACGCTCGCCGCGTTCAAGGAGCGTGGTATCCATACCTATCACACCGAAGGCGCGGGCGGCGGCCATGCGCCGGACATCATCACCGCCTGCTCGAAGGATTACGTGCTGCCGTCGTCGACCAACCCGACCCGGCCCTACACGGTCAACACCATCGACGAGCATCTCGACATGCTGATGGTGTGCCACCATCTCGATCCGAACATCCCCGAGGACGTGGCCTTCGCCGATTCGCGGATACGCCGCGAGACCATCGCCGCCGAGGATATCCTCCACGACATGGGGGTGATTTCGATGATCTCGTCGGACTCCCAGGCGATGGGGCGCGTCGGCGAGGTGGTCTGCCGCACCTGGCAGACCGCGCACAAGATGAAGGTGCAGCGCGGCCTGCTGCCGGAAGACGCAGCGCTGGGGGCGGACAATTTCCGCGCGCGCCGCTATATCGCCAAGTACACCATCAACCCGGCATTGACTCACGGTATCGCCCACGAGGTCGGGTCGGTGGAGGTTGGCAAGCTGGCCGACCTGGTGCTGTGGAGTCCGGCATTCTTCGGCGTCAAGCCGGCATTGATCGTCAAGGGTGGCATGATCGCGGCGGCGCCGATGGGAGACGCCAACGCCTCGATCCCGACGCCGCAGCCGGTCCACTATCGGCCGATGTTCGGGGCGTTCGGCAAGGCCGCCAGCGCGACCCGCTTCAGCTTCGTCAGCCAGGCGGCACTGGATGCCGGTATCAAGGCGCGACTGGGGCTGGAGAGCGAACTCTCGGCGGTCAGGCAGGTGCGGGGTATCCGCAAGAAAGACATGAAGCTCAACGACGCCTGTCCGCAGCTGACCGTCGATCCGCAGACCTACGAAGTTCACGCGGACGGTGAGCTGCTGAGCTGCGAGCCGGCGACCGAGTTGCCGCTGGCGCAGCGTTATCATCTTTTTTGAGTCGACTATTCATCCGCCGGACGGGTTCGTTATCGGTTATCTATTTCGAGGTCATCCCGAGTCCCGTATCGGCCATCACGAGGCAGACAGACATGTGGAAATTGATTGAGCGGCTGGAGGCGACATCCGATGCCGTTGCCGTCGATAGCGTGACGCTACCGTTCGAACTGCGGATGCGAGGAAGGCTGAAGGCGGTCAGCGACAGCGGCCGCGAGATTGGGCTCTTCCTGGATCGTGGACCGGTGCTTCGCGACGGTGCGTTGCTGCGCGCCGAGACCGGGGAAGTCGTCGAGATTCGCGCCGCCGCCGAGCCGATCGTAACGGCATCGATCCCGTCGGGTCTGGCGCTGGCCAGGCTCTGCTATCACCTGGGTAACCGTCACGTACAGCTGGCGCTCGGCGAGGATGAGGAGACTGGCTGGGTACGCTTCCCGCCGGATCACGTTCTCGAGGCGTTGGCCGCACGATTGGGAGCGACGCTGGAGCGCCACAAGGCGCCATTCGACCCCGAACCGGGGGCCTACGCCGAAGGGCTGGGCCATGGACATGGGCATGGACATGACCACGACCATGACCACCATCACGGTTCCGCGGAAGGTCACGCCCGGGTATACGACTTCCAGCATCACCGTTCCGGGCGACACGGCCACAAGCATGAGCATTGAGGGGTGATGGTCGAGTCGACGCGCGACCCGTTGGCCCTGATGGGATTGCTGCAACTGGTCAGCCCGGCGCTGCCGATCGGTGCCTTTGCCTGGTCCCAGGGGTTGGAGAGCGCCTTCGAACTGGGCTGGGTGAGTGACGAGCAGAGCTTGCGAGAGTGGCTGACCGGTGTTCTGCAGGATGGCCTGACAGTGTGCGAACTGCCGGTTCTGGCCAGGCTTCAGCTGGCCTGGGCGAACGAGGACCGTGCTGCCCTGCAGTCCTGGAACGACTGGCTCCAGGCCAGTCGCGAGAGCGCCGAACTGGCGGATGAGGATCTGCGCCTGGGACAGGCACTGGCCCGGCTGCTGGGTGACCTGGAGCTGTTGCCGGCCGCCGGCTGGCTACCGCCGCGGCCTGCCTACGTCACCTTGTTCGCCTGGTTGGCCCACCGTCGCGGCGTTGCCGTCGACGATGCCCAGCTCGGCTTTGCCTGGGCGTGGCTCGAGAACCAGCTTGCGGCGGCCTGCAAGGCTCTCCCCTTGGGGCAAACAGCGGCACAGCGGCTCATCGAGCGGCTGCGCCCCGAACTGGCCACGGCTGTCGGCGCCGCCAACGCATTGACGGATGCCGAACTGGGGCCGGCGCTGCCGGGGTTGGCACTGGCAAGTGCACTACACGAAACACAATATTCGCGGCTGTTCCGCAGTTGAGGGTAGGCAAGGAGGAGGTGAGTACGATGAAACACTGCTTACGCGTGGGCGTCGGCGGCCCGGTAGGATCGGGAAAGACGGCGCTGCTCAAGCAGCTCTGTCTGGCGCTGCGCGACCATTACGACATCGCGGTGGTGACCAATGACATTTATACCCGCGAGGACGCCGATTTCCTGCTCCGGCACGATGCGCTGGCCGCGGATCGTATCATCGGCGTGGAAACCGGGGGCTGTCCGCATACGGCGATTCGCGAGGACGCCTCGATGAACCTGGCGGCGATCGACGATCTCCATGCGCGCCATCCGGCGCTGGAGCTGGTCCTGGTGGAGTCCGGCGGCGATAACCTGGCCGCCACCTTCAGCCCGGAGTTGTCGGATCTGACGCTCTACGTGATCGACGTTTCCGCCGGCGACAAGATTCCGCGCAAGGGCGGACCGGGCATCACCAAGTCCGATCTGCTGATCATCAACAAGATCGACATCGCCGACTACGTCCATGCCTCGCTCGAGGTGATGGAACGTGACGCCAAGAAGATGCGCGGCGAGCGGCCCTTCGTCTTCGCCAACCTGCACGACGGTGTCGGCGCCGAAACCATCGTTCGCTTCATTCTCGACCGCGGCATGCTGCCCGAGCGACGCGGCGATGCGTGTCGCGCGATCCAGGACCAGGCGCTGCTGAGCGCCAACTGATTTCTCGTCCGTTACCCCCAAGGAGATTCGTCATGACTGCTTCAACTCCCCCGGCTCGTCGTCTGGCCTGGCTGTCCGCACCGCTCGTGCTGCTGGTCGCCTCGGCGGCCATGGCGCATCCCGGCGCGCTGCCGCACACCCATGGCGGCAGCTTCGTAGCCGGATTGATGCATCCGCTGTCGGGACTCGACCACCTGCTGGCGATGCTGGCCATCGGGCTGTGGAGCTGCCGCCAGTCCTCGACGCTGCGTCGCGCCATGCCGCTGTTGATTGCGCTGGGCATGGTCGCGGGGGCAGGGCTGGCCTGGGCTGGCGTGCCGCTGCTCGGCGTCGAGTTTGGCATCGCCTCCAGCGTACTGCTGGCGGGCGTGATGCTGGCCTGTCTGGTCAAGCTGCCCACCGCGGTCGGGGGCACCCTGGTCTTCGCCTTCATCCTGCTGCATGGCCACGCTCACGGCAGCGAGTTGGCTCCCGGGGCATCGGCGGCGCTCTACGCCCTTGGTTTCGTCATCGCCAGCGTCGCTATCACGGTGGTCGGCCGACTGGCCGGCAACTGGTTGATGCAGCGCGACAGCCGTTGGCTTCGCGGCATCGGTGCCGCCATCGCCGCCGTTGGAGGAACTCTGATGCTGAGCTGAGAAGATTGAATGAGGGGCATGCATCTGAACTCGATGCGGCGGCGTATTCATTGACAGGCGACCAAGGCCGCTTTGTCAGGGAAAGTCTCGGAACGTGACGCCACGTTCGATCATGGAAACCCGCAGGAGCCCCTTATGAAAATCTCTATCAGCCACCGTTTCGGTATCGCTACCGGTTTGATGTTGGCCCTGTTGAGCGGTACGGCCTTGGCACAGACCGCCATGGACGACAGCGCGCCCAACAGCAGCAGCGATCAGATGGGAATGGCGAGCAAGGACAGCGCCAATCGCGATGCGATGGTGAACGGTACGCCGTCGTCATCGCAGATGTCTTCCCCCAGCACTTCCATGGACGACAGCGCGCCCAACAGCAGCAGCGATCAGATGGGCATGGCGAGCAAGGACAGCGCCAATCGTGACGGGATGGTGAAGGGCATGCCCCAGGCGGGCAGCGCCGCCGTCCTGCAGCCCACGATGGATAACAGCGCCCCCCTGAGTGGCAGCGACCAGGAAGGCGCCGCCGGCAAGGATTCCGTCAATAGCGAGCCCCTCAATACCGGACCGGCTCAATAGGCAGCAATCAGGGGGCGTGACGACGGCGATCCGTCTCGTGCCCTCGAGATAGGTGTATCGATCGCTTGAGACCGCTACGGCGGTCTTTTTTGTGCGCTGCGTCCAGTGGCCGGTTGTTCCAGACGCCGCAAGCGGGTCGTTCAGGCCCCGTTCTGTGGGTGCCTGATCCGGCGATAGCCGGCGTTGATGAAACAGTAGCCACCGTAAGCCATCAGGCCGACCGCGGCGGTGCCCAGGAGCCAGTCACCGAAGGGCTGGTGAGCCAGCAGGTTCAGCGCCGCCCCCAGCCCTTGGGCATCGCTGGGCGACAGCCGCCAGGCTGCCAGCGCGATCAGGCCGCCTATCAAGACGAAAGTGACGCCACGGGCGGCAAGACCGAGTCGCGCAATGGCCTCGAGCAGCGGCAACGGCGGATTGGGCCGGCTCTGCAGGTGCCAGTTCTTACGATAGGAGCGCCGCCAGGCGCGCACCATCTGGTGAATGCCGACGCCAATGAAGACGAGGCCGAGCACGACCAGTAGCCAGCGCCCACCGGGAATTCCCATCATCCGTTCGGTGTTCTCGGAGGTTCCGCTGCCCTGCGCCTGGGACAGGCTCTGGAAAACCAGGGTGGCACACTGCCAGGCCAGGGTGGCGTACAAGCCGCCGCTGACCGCGAATCCCAGGCGTTGAATCCATCCCTTCCAGTCGCTGCCCTTGCGTTCCGTATCCCATATCGCCTGGCCCAGGCGCCACAAGACATAGGCGACGAGCCCCAGTCCCAGCAGAGCCAGTAGCGCGCGCCCGAAAGGCCACAGCGCGATCTTGCGAATGACGTCCGACGCACCGCTCTCGCTGCCACCCAGGCCGATGGCGGTCAGCAGTGCCAGCCAGCCGATGGTGAGGTAGATCATTCCCTTGGTGACGTAGCCCGCCGAAGCCGTGTGTCGCAATCCATCCCGTAGGCTAACGTGGTTTCGCTTCATGCTGTTCCTTGTGATTGGCCGGATACTAGCCTAGAAGAGAAAGTGGCCTCGCGACACGACATAGGGAACAACGCTGGCAGTGTGTGTGCTGATCAACCCGCGTTGGCTGCCAGGATCTTGCGCAGGAAATGCTGCGTACGCTCATCCTCGGGATGGCTGAACAGCTTGGCGGGCGGCCCCTGCTCGATGATGCGCCCCTGGTCCATGAACACCACCCGATCGGCGACCTCGCGGGCGAACTGCATCTCATGAGTGACGACGATCATGGTCTGGTGCTCCGCCGCGAGCTGCTTCATCAGGCCGAGTACCTCTTCTACCCACTGCGGATCCAGCGAGGATGTCGGTTCATCGAACAGGATGACCTCGGCGTTGGCGGCCATGGCTCGACCGATACCCACGCGCTGCTGCTGGCCGCCGGAGAGCGCGGCGGGGTAGGCATCGGCCTTGTCGGCCAGCCCGATCCGCTCGAGAATCTTCCTCGCCCTGGCGTAGGCCTCGCGCTTGGCAATGCCATCCACCACGATCATGCCCTCGGCAATGTTCTGGAGCGCGGTCTTGTTGGCGAAGAGAGCATAGTTCTGGAACACGAAGGCGGTACGCCGCCGCAGGGCCAGGATCTGTTCACGCGTTGCGCTCGTGGCATCGAGGCTGAGGTCGCCGACGGTCAGGTGGCCGGCATCGGGCGTCTCCAGGAAATTGATGCAGCGCAGCAGCGTGGATTTGCCGGTACCCGAGGGCCCGACGATCACGATGATCTCGCCGCGCTCGAGATGAAGATCGATATCGTCGAAGACGACGTGGTCGCCGAATTGCTTGCGGATGCCCTTGAGTTCGATCATCGCTGATAAGCCCGGTTGAGTCGTTGTTCCAGCCATTTCTGCACCCAGGAAAGTGCCTCGACCACGATCCAGTAGATCACCGCCACCACCAGAAAAGCCTCGAAGTAGAGAAAGCTGCCAGCGGCTTCCTTCTGGGTGGCACCCATCAGCTCGGTGACGCCGAGCGTGAAGGCCAGCGACGTCGATTTGATCATGTCGATGAAGTAGTTCATCAGCGTCGGCGTCGCTACCCGGGTCGCCTGGGGCAGCACGATTCGCCGCATCAACTGCGCCCGCGTCATGCCGATCGATAGTGCGGCTTCGGTCTGGCTACGGTCGATCCCCACGATAGCCGCTCGGATCGACTCCGCCATGTAAGCGGAGAAGTGGAGCGTCAGACCGAGAATCGTTGCGGTGATGCCATTGATCGCCACCAGAAAGGTCAGCACCTGAGGGAGCCCGTAGTAGAACAGGAACAGTTGCACCAGCAGTGGCGTGCCACGGAAGAACGAGATGAAGAGAAGAGCGAAAGCGTTGAGGCCGGGAAGCCGGGTCACGCGAATGACCGCCAGGAGGCAGGCCAGTATCAGTGCACAGGCCATGCCTGCCGCGGCCATCTCCAGCGTCAGGGGCAGGTAGCCCAGAAGAATGGGCACCAGGCCCAGCATGTAGTCGAAATCGAGTGCGTGCATAGTGCTTGGCGCTCCGCGCTTGGCGACCTCAGATAACGGAAAGGCCCATGGCGCCGGTCAGCGCCATGGGCCATCGAAGCGAGACGGCGATCAGGGCTGGGTAATGTCGGACCCGAACCACTTCTCCGAAATGTCGCTCAACTTGCCGCTGTCACGCAACTTGGCGAGGGCGTCGTCGATTCTGCTCTTCAACGCCTTGCCGGCCTCGTCGTCGCGGAACGGATAGGCGTTCTCGATCCGGGAGAAGGGCTGTCCGGCCAGTTGCAGCGGCAACGGCTTGTCCTTGATCACCTGCGTGGCGCTGACACGGTCCATGACGAAGGCATCGGCGCGGCCCAGGGCGACGTCCTGTTCGATGTTGGAGTCGTACGTCTTGATGTTGATCTCATCGGCGTATGGCAGTTCGTTCAGCAGCTGCTCATAGTTGGAACCGAGGTTCACCGCCACCGTCTTGCCCTTGAGATCCTCGACCCCATGGATGGCGTCGTTGCCTTTGCGAACCACTACCTGGGCGCCGTCGTAGACGTAGGGCTGGCTGAACAGATACTTTTTCTGGCGCTCCGGCGTGATGGTGATCTGATTGGCGATGGTATCGATTCGGTTGGAGTCCAGCATACCGGCCAGGCCGGAGAAGCTGGCGGTCACGAACTCGACGTCGTCGCCGGTAATCTCACCGATCGCGTTCATGAGGTCGACCTCGAACCCCTTGAGTTCGTCGCGCTCGACGTAGGTGAAAGGGTAGTAGCCTCCCGACATGCCCACTCTCAAGGTGTCGGCCTGAGCCAGGGTTGCACCCAGCGATGCGGTGAGCCCTAGCGCGAGAGCCAGGGCGGCCTGTCGGAGAGATGCCATTGAAATCGATCGTGTTGTCATGAGCGAAGAGATTCCTCGAGAAGGTTGTGGGAACGTCGCCTTGGGACGCGCTCAATCGGAAGATAGAATAGCGCAATTCTGAAATAGGTAATAAGAAAAATAATTTATATGCCCTTTTGTTTGGCGCTATCGCCGGCATGCCGAAACCGGGCGGTGGTCGGCCACATCCGGTCGTATTTCGCGCCGGTGACTGCAACCAATCTATACTTGGCTTTGCCGTTTGTAATGTATTGATCTAACATTTGCGCGATTCTTTCTGTGAAGGCTGCTGCAGGGACGTGACCAAGGGACGTGCGCTTCGCGTTGGTTAGTGGCATGGGCCAGGGAACGAGCCGACAGGCTCAGGAGCGCGGGAAGTATCGGCGCATGACCGTCAGCGTTGTCATGCGGCCTCTCTCGCCTCCGGCGTTGAGGTTCATGGCGCGGGAGGTGGCAGGTGTCTCGGAAAACCGGCGTCCTTCCGCCGGTTTTCTTCTTCGACCTCGATATCAGACGACGTTACCTCCGCTGGCTGGCGGCCGGGTGCTGCCTGGCCTCTTCTGCACGGACGACGTCCGCCGCGATCGAACTCATGGTTGCCCACGATGACGATTGCCAAGCTTCGACACTCCATTTTGATGAAATGCTTGACCGGGCGACAACTCTTGTATAACTTTGAGTTCGTTAGCTGACTTACCGCACCCAAGGATGGGTTCAAGGACGCCAGAGGTAAGTCGGAGCCACAGTCAGGGAAGACTGTCAGCCCGTTGGATTCAGGAAGATGAAGACAGGGCTCAAGCATTACCGTGAACTCGCTCCGTCAGGATGACGAAGAAAGGGCAGGACGCCCGGGTTCGGCGGTTGTTTTAAAGGCGGGCCGGGAGGCCCGCCTTTCGTGTTTTCGGACCTTGGGTCAAGGTTGACGGTGTTCGTGCCACAAACTGGGTTATATCGCCGGCCGCGGTTCTCGCCTACATTGGCGCCTTTGCGATCCCAGCAGGCAGGAGCCTATCCCGACCATGGAGTGGTTGTCGGAACAAAGCAAGGCAATAACCGCCGTCACCAGCATATTGACGCTGCTCGTGTGGTTCTTTTACGCCCAGATCCTCTACCGAAACTTTGCCCGGACTCGGCGTCCTCGCATCATCATCAATCGTGGCTACGGCAACGATCTGACTTCCCTGTGCCTGATCAGCAACATGAGTTCCGAGCCGATCTTTCTCGAGCACATCATCGTGACGCTACATACCAGCCGAGGATCCTTGACCAAGGATATGATCGACTTCGAGGGCGGTCATTACCAGGACAGCAAGGAGTCTCCAGATTCGTCGCAAGCCGATGCCGGGGAAGGGCGGGAAAGGATGGAGTCGAGCCAGGGCCCCATGCTGTGCGGCAGTTTCAGCCACGTCGGTACGTTCGAGACCATCTTGCAGCGTCTGTGCAGGGCCCACGACCTGACGCTGGAGCATAATCGCCCCACGGACGATACCGTGTTCCACTTTCTCGATATTCGCGTCGTCGCGATCTACGGCAGTGAAGACCATCCGATCGGAGCCGAACGTCGCTTCCGTCTTCACATGACAGGCGACGAGGCCTGCACGCTGGTTCCCGTATCGATCGATACCAAGCGCTACGCCAACCGGCTTCAGCGGTGGCGTGTCCGGCAGTGGATCCGTCGCCTCGACGGCTGAATCGTTGCTGGCACTCCGGGAGGGCTATTGACCGCGCGTCAATGGGCGGCGCCAGCTATTATCCACAGCTTTTGACTCCGAGATTTACCGGACGGTGAACTAATCGCGCAGCAGGTCGACCACCGTCGACCAATATGTGTCGCGAATTCGTGGCCATTCGAGCTTGATCCATGGCGTGTAGTGATCCGGATGTTTGACCAATGCCGCATCGAGCTGCTCGGACGACACGAATGATAAGTTGGCGATTTCGTTTGGGTTACCCGCCACCGGCGCATTCGAACAGGCTATGAAGACCGAGCATAGCTCGTGCTCGGTCCCGATGTCGCCGAACTGGGCGTGATATTCGAATCTGTACAACCAGGTGACGTCAGTGTCGACACCAATTTCCTCATGTAGTCGACGCTTGGCGGCCTCGGCCAAGGTCTCGCCTCGACGCGGGTGGCTACACACACTGTTCGACCAGAACCCGCCCCAGAGTTGTTTGGCCTTGGCCCGCTGCTGTATCAGCACATCGCCTTCGCTGTTGAATAAGAAGATTGAGAATGCGCGATGAAGTACGCCTTCGCCAGCATGGGCCTCGGCCTTGGACATGTGACCGAGCACATTGTCGTCCGAGTCGACCAGGATCAGCGGCTCGTCGTCGAAGGAGACGATATCGGCGGAACCTGTCTCGATACTCGTGTTCATGAGTGAATGTCCGTGATGAACGAGTTACAGCCTGCGGCCTGCATCGCCGGGGGCATATTCTGTATTTGATCGCTTTCGATCGTTATGACCATTTCATTATCCGCCAGGCCGATATCGCCATGAACGAGGCTGTCTATCTGGACGAAAGTCGCCTCATGGCGTCGGGGCCTTGTCATACCACCGTTACGCTGCTTGTGATCGTGCTCATGAATCGGATGATCTTTTGTCGCATCTAGAATGGCTTTGGGTCCATTGGATGCTAGATCAACTCGGATTACGCTAGAAAAAGTGGGCCAGATACACAGGTCAGGGCCCAGACGACACAGTACAATTGATACGTCAGCCTGTCGGCGTTGTACCCTTGTAGGAAAAGTGCACGTGCGGCGCAGATCCAGGATAAAGAACCGAGGATGACTGCAGGCAGTAAGTATTTCCAGTCGTTTTCGCCAGATGTGAAAGCCATCATGAAATAAATAAAAAATGGCAAAAATATCATGAAGACGGCAAAGTAACGACATACAAAAGCCCGGCCCAGCAACATGACGGGGGTGAGACGTCCAATAGCCCTATCCCCCTCCAGATCGCGGACGTCTTCGATGGGAAAGGCGAACGTGAAGTAGATCACTATAGCCAGGAGCCAATTCCACGCTGCGGAGTCAAGATCGGTCGAAAGAGACCATCCGATGAAGGGCATAACGACCAGATGGACGACATTTGTGGGGGATTTCCACCATATATAACCCCGCTCAGGCAACCGGAACTGTACCATGGTGATGAAAGGCCACAATAGCACCCATGGCGAAAGGCCGAATAGCCATACAGTTAGAATATACAAAGCTGTGGCAATCCAGCCGCGCAGTTGGATGCCTTGTGGGGTGGCCAAGCCCGCAGGGATGGGACGATACGGCTTGTTGCGAGCATCCTCTGCGGATGATTTAGCTTGGTTGCAACAATCAAAGATATAAACAATCAGTAATGCGATCCCGATAGCCTTACCGACACTCTCCGATATTTCTGTGCTGTTCAGACCCGCGCCAATACCCGCGCTTAGAGAAACCAAGGGTACCGTCGTAATGCTTATTGTCAGATTGTCGCGAATCAGACGCCATGTGATCGCGGCCTCCGCAGAGATCCATTTTCGAGCTAGTGCCCATATCGATGTATCAGCAACGCTTTGACTTTTTATCGTATCCATTAATGTTATCCCTGCGAATCCCAATGGCCTGGAATATGCGGCGCATTGGAGTAGCATTGCGCCGGCAGCTTTGATGGAGTCTGGTGGGGAAGTCGATATACTAAGGCACGTCGGGTGCTCCAATGCCTACACACGAAGGTCCGACGTATAGAGCATACGAGACTGTTCATCTGCCAAGTCTGGTTCAACCAACGATGCATCAGTTTTGGAGACAGTCGAGAGAGTGATTGACCAAATCCCTGTTCTGTTCCGGGCCAGTCAAATGAACGGCCTAGCTCTGCCAGTCATGTTCGACCTCTTGAGCCCCCCTGAATTTATTCTTAATTTAAGTTAATGCTTATTAAGATTTATCTCAAATATAGAGGTGCTGTTGATCGGGTGTCAAGACACAATCCGGATTCTTTTTGTGGCTTATGGATTACTGGCATTTGCCAGCGTGCTATTCGGCAAGGGCAAAGCCAAGCCGCTGCTAAAATACACCGGAGTTTTCGCAGGTTAGCTAGAAGGGCGATACTGACATGCCATTTGCCAGGCAAGCGGGATCTGCGGGAATAGAACAGTATTCATGACGCCGCCTCCGCTTCCGCGGCGTTCCAGGTGATCAGCGCCTCGGCCACGTCGACCCGGCTGACGGACAGGTATTCCAGCGCCTTGAACTTACTGAACGTTCGATCCCACGCGTTGAGGTGGTCCTCGTCGAATCGGCAGACGGGGAGAGCGTCCTGCTCGCGATCGCGTGCCTTGGCGGTCTGTTGTGCTGAACGCGCTTTACCAGGCGCTGGTAAGAGGCGGCGGCTTTTAACTGTGCGGGCATGACAGCGTGCTCTTGCCTCTTTCGTCTAGCGCACGAGGATAGCCAGTCACGCGGCCTTGAATTTATGATGTATGACAAACACCTGAAGTCGAGTCGACGATGACCCACGATGTTTCTCTCCGCCTTGAAGAGGCCGAGTCGCTGAGTCTACGCATTCTGGGCAAAGCGGGATTCAGCCCGGCCCATGCTGATGCCATCACGCGCAGCGTCGTTGCAGCCCAGCGCGATGAGTGCCATTCCCACGGGCTCTATCGCCTGATCAATTGTGTGGATGCCGCGAGAAAGGGCGGCCTGGATCCCCAGGCCGAACCGGTGGTTCATGACCAGGCGCCGGGCGTCGTCAAGATCGACGCTCGTGGCGGATGCTCGCTACTGTCGTTCGAGACCGGCAAGGCGCACCTGAAAGAGAAGGCGGAGCGTAACGGTGTAGCGGTGCTAGGCATCAATCATTGCTTTCACTTCTCCGCACTCTGGTCCGAGGTGGAAGCGCTTGCCGAACTGGGACTCGCAGCGCTGGCGATGAACCCGACTCACGCCTTTGTCGCGCCGACCGGCGGATCAAAGCCTCTGCTCGGCACCAACCCCTTTGCCTTTGCCTGGCCACGGCCGGGTCGGTCGCCCTACGTTTTCGACTTTGCCACGAGCGTCGTGGCACGCGGGGAGATCGAGCTGCATCGACGCGCCGGCAACTCGATCCCGAAAGGGTGGGCACTGAACTCAGAGGGGGAGCCGACCACCGACCCGGCCGCGGCCCTTGAGGGAGCCATGCTCCCTTTCGGCGGCCACAAGGGGGCAGCGCTTTCCACGATGATTGAGCTGCTTGCTGGCCCGTTGATCGGTGATGCCCTGAGCCACGAGACGTCTCCCGCCAATGATGCTGGTACCGGCAGACCGCAGCATGGCGAGATCGTCATCGCGTTCTCGCCAGAGACGTTCCTCGGCGCACAGAGCGAGTCTCAACTCATCCATGCTGAAGCGCTGTTCGATCGAATTCTGGAGCAGGGCGCACGGCTACCTTCCCAGCGTCGTTTCGAAGCGCGTGAGCGGAGTCTCGAGCACGGCGTGACGATTCCGATGCCACTCTACGAGGAGTTGGAAAGGCTGGCTTGAGCCATCCTATGGCGCCGGCAGTGGATTTGGTCAGCGCCACGAAAAGCTGAACGCACTATGCCAAAGACTGACCGTAGAAAGGCCAATTTCGAATATGGGGTTAGGCTAAGGTTTTGAAAAGAAGGGTTTTGATGGTGCGGATGGGGAGACTCGAACTCCCACACCTTTCGGCACTAGAACCTAAATCCATGTAGCCGAAGTTGATAGACAAAAACCTTAGCTCAATCAGCACATTGCACGCCGGACGCACCGACAGCAATGTGACTTTTGGCATCGCTAGGCCGCATTTTGGTCACACTCAGCAATAGCCCGTGGCACAATCGGGTCACACGAGCTCCACGCGCCAAGCGATCAGTGCTTGGCAGGTGGAGTTCAACGGAGGGTGGGTGTACGAGGGAATGAAGGGCAAGGTGCCCATAGCGGAGATTGAAGGATGCAGTGGAATCTCTTCACCGGCACTAGAATTCCAGATGTGAATGCCCAATATACTAGTTTAAACCCTTAACGCAGGATAATCCCTCGCACTTTCTATTTCATCATCTTCACCAGTTCCTTCTGCTGAGGGTCCGATATGAAAATGGCTAGGATTCTGGCAGGCTCCGTTGCACTGGCATTCTCGCTCAGCTCGTGTGACGCACCGGGGTTTTCCGTCCAACTTTCCCCGACGCCATAGACATTCGTCTCGCCGTCGACCCGGCTCCTGATCGAGCCTTCCAGAACATAGCCAATGACGAAGGCATCGCCATGCATATGCGCTGGTGTTGACGCCCCAGGTGGGTATTCGACCGAAAGGCTGGTAACGACCTTCCCGGGAATATTCGGGATTTCATAACGGAACTCCTGTTCGACAGTCTCCCTCGACGCACTCGCGGCATTTTCATCCGCCAAGGACGGAACAGTGGCGATGAGAGCAAACATGGACACTATGATCGATGATAATTTCTTCATCATTAATCCCTTCATTTGCATATGATAGATACCATTTTTTCATCCAGCTCACATGACACGACTGGGTGTGATAGCTGCCAAGGCCACTGCACTCATAAATCACCACTCAATCGGTTTTCATTCAGCAACCAGATCAGTGAGCAATGTGGGTGTCAGCACTTGCGGCAGTACCCTGGGCTTCTCAGCCCCAGGGGCGTACCACAGATATAGGGGCACGCCCGTTCTGTCATGACGATTGAGAAAGGTTGTAATGGCAGCGTCGCCATTGGTCCAGTCTCCCACCATGGTAGTCACGCCAGCCTGTCGGAAAGCGTCACGCGTCACTTCGCGGTCAATGGCGCTCTTCTCGTTGACCTTGCAGGTGACACACCAGTCCGCCGTAAAGTAGACGAACAAAGGCGTGTCCTGCTGGCGTAATTCATCGAGGCGGTGCTCATTAAAGGTCAACCGCTGCAGGCTCTCGTCAGTGGTATTGGGAGGGGCAGAGAACGAGGCGGGAACCAGCCATCCAACGCTCAACGCCATCACTGCAGCAACCACTGATGGCCCCCAGGACCAACGTCTTCCGTTGCGCTGACGCAAGCCTGTCAACCAGAGCCCAACCACCAGGAGCATGACCACAGCCAAAATAGCGACTACACCGTCACTGGAGAGCTGTTGTCCCAGCACCCAGAACAGTGCCAGCGCGGTCACGAACATCGGGATAGCCAGAAAGTGCCTGACGCTCTGCATCCAGGGACCGGGACGTGGTAGCTTGCGACTGAGCGCAGGAAAATAGCCGACGATCAGAAAAGGCAGGGCAATGCCGAACCCCAGCCCCGCGAAAATCGCCAGCGCCGCTAGCGGCGGCAGTAATATCGCGGCACCCAGGGCCGTCGCCATGAAAGGCCCCGAACAGGGCGTTGCGACAAAGGCCGCCAGCACGCCGGTCCAGAAAGCACCGGTGGCGCCACCTTTCTCGGCGAGCCGAGCGCCACCATTGAACCCACCGAGTTCAAATAACCCCGTGAGATTGAAGGCAATTGCCGTGATCAGAAGCGTTAACCCGACAATGACTCGAGGATCCTGTAGCTGAAAGGCCCAGCCAATCTGAATACCAGCGGCACGCAAGGCAATGATTCCGGCCCCGAGCAGCATGCACACCCCGACGACGCCTGCCGTGTAGGCAAGGGCTTCTCGCCTCGCTTCGCGAGGGCCACCGGACAGCCGTGCCAGGCTCAATATCTTGAGACTAAGAATAGGGAATACGCATGGCATGACATTCAGCAGGATTCCGCCGGCAACCGCTCCGAGCAAGGCCGTCAGTATCATGCCTAGAGTGCCAGTCGAACTCTTTTCATCGGCGCCATCACCGGTGCCATGCCTATCGACGCCTGGCGTTGGTACAGAGCCGGCATCCGCCTGAAAGGCCAATCCAGTGCCCCCTGCAAGCGTTACTACCGCTTCGAGGGGCTCCGGGGATGCCTCTCCCGCCGCCGTCTCAACGATAAGCTCATCGCCCTGACGCTTGAAGTCCTGCTTGGCGGCCGGGTCGACCGCACCATCACTTGCGACAAACAGGTGCGGCTGATCCAGTTCGACGCTGGCTGGCAAGGGAATGGAAATGCGAATGCGATCGTCTATGTGCGCGTAAGTCGCTCGTGCTCCCAAAGGTCGTGGCAACGCTTCGCGCCAACGATCGAAGTCCGGCTGGTGACGGGTCGACGTAGCGCCATCGCCGACTGTCAGATCCGTCGACAGAGACGCCCTTTCAGGGATACAGGCATCCTCGCGACAGGCTAGATATTGGAGGTCAACTCGGACAGGAATCGTAGTTCCTTCGTCCAGGTGGTCCGGCACATTCAGTGGCACCAGAATGGCGTAAGGCTGCTCGTAGACATGGTTCATCAAGTTGTCGATGAGCAGAGTCTCGGGGACCGGGTAAGCCGGCTCTCCTGCCGTTACGCCATCGGGCAGCTGCCAGTCAAACTGCGGCGCAAGCCCCACGTTCCCGGGCTGCTTCCAGTAGCCATGCCAACCGTCCTGAGGTTGCATGACGACGGCAAGAGTCGTCTGCTCTCCCGCAGCCGGACGAGCACTCTCCGCCACGAGCGACGTCCGAATCATCACATCGCCCTGCTCCTCGGGGGAGCTTTGTGCCATGACAGCGCTTATCGGTATCAGGGTCAGCAAACTTACTATAGAGATCAACGCCAGCAGACGTACCGCGACGAAACCGCGCAACATAGTGGTCGGCATACGCAACAAGCCCATCATGAATGGGCTTCTCCATCGAATGGATATCAGCATCAGTAATCGCTTCAGTAGCCGAGCGCTTTCATTTGGCGGCGACGCTCTCCGTGGCCTCAACCAATGCCGTATCCTGAGGGCCTAGCCGCTTGGCCACGTTACCATCGCGGTCGATCAGCACGACGGTGGGTATCTGTCTGACACCGAAGGCGCGATAGACATCGCCGCTGGCATCCAGGGCGAGGGGAATGCTGACATCGTTGGATTCACGGTAATCCTCAAGGTCTTTTTGTGATGCCCAAAGCCCGGATGAAACACCAATCCAGTCGATGTCATCTTGTTTGGCCAACGAATCCACGGTTTCACGTACACGGCGACACGCCTGGGATGTTTCCGGCTGGCTCTCCTCCAGATACCACTCGCACCAGGGGGCAAAGAACACGATGCCACGAGGTTTGCCACTACCCTCGGCAGACAACTCAACGACATCACCAGCAAGCGTGCTGAGCGTGAGCCCGTCGACGCTATCGCCAACGTCCAGTGCTTCCACCTCCGCGGTATCGACGCCTTCAGCAGCACTATCGCCGTCGCTGCCCTGCATGACCTGCTGCAGAGCGTCCTCGAACTCCTGATCATCCAGATGCCCGACGTAAGAGATATGTCCACTACGGTCGATAAGCACATGCTGCGGAGTGACTCGCAGATGTAGTGCTTCAGCGAGCGTGCCATCATCTATCGTGATCGGCATGCCAAGGCCCATTTCTTCGCGATACTGACGTGCGGCTTCGGCGGTATCGCTGAAACCCGTATTGACCGCAATGACTTGTATCTCATCACCGTACGTTTCATATATTTTCTGAAACCCGGGCATCTGCTGACGGCAAGGCACGCACCAGGTCGCCCAGAACTTGAGATACACGGGTTTTTCCCCGTACAGCTCGGACAACGCGATCTTTTCACCATCCAGTGTTGTGATCGTGACATCGGGCCCTGGCTGGCCGATGAGGGACTCTCCGGCACTCTTGGCGCGACGCTCTCCATCCGCATCCTGATCGTAGGCCTCGGCGGCCGGCTCCTCGCTTTGCGTATCGCTGGCGGCGTTTGCCACAGAGATGGGCCCGAGGCTGCTGATCATCAGCGCTAGCAACGGCCCAAACAGGATCGTACGAGTTCGAATTGGCATTTTGATATTCCTTGTCACCTCGCATAGCGGCAGATGGCCGCTGTGAGGTGGAGGGTGGAGAGATTAGAGAATAGTTTGGAGGTCAAACAGTGCAGGAAAAAGTACCAAGAATGGACGTTTTCAGTATACCATGAGTCATGGATTCTCTTCGCATCGACCTTGATCGCCGCCAGCGACGTTCGCTGACCGAGCAGATACACGACAGCATTGCCAGCGCGATCCGCGAGGGGCACCTTTATGAGGGCGCGCGCCTCCCCTCTTGGCGTGATCTAGCCACGCAGGTGGGCGTCTCCAGAGGCACGGTAAAAACCGCCTATGAAAGGCTGGCCGACGAGCAACTGGTAGTTGCTTGTGGCGCTGCGGGAACCTTTGTCGCGAGCCCATTGCCCCTCGCTCAATCTCGTCTGAACGAGGTTCCCTCTCGGCTGCCTCTGCCCGAGATCTACCGTGATTTCGACAGTCCGCCTAAACCCTTTCAGGTCGGAGTTCCGGCTACGGACATGTTTCCGTACAAGGTGTGGTCTCGCACCATAGTTCGCTATTCACGACTGGCCGCCACGGAGACCACCCGCTACCACGACCCTCGGGGAGAAGTGGAACTACGAAAGGAAGTTGCAGCTTATCTCTCGGTCACTCGCGGCCTGCAGTGTTCGGCCGATCAGGTCATCATCACCAATGGGTATGCTGGTGCGCTTGGCCTTGCCCTGCACGCGCTGAAGCTTAAAAGCCGGCAGGTCTGGGTGGAGGATCCCGGCTACCCGCTGACTCGCCGGGCGATATCACTGGCCGGCTACACGCCGGTCCCCATCGCCGTCGACACACAAGGGTTAGATGTCGGCGAGGGGCTGGAACGGGCACCAAACGCGTCGCTCGCCGTTGTCACAGCTAGCCAACAGGCGCCGCTGGGCATGTCTCTCTCACCGGCTAGGCGACGTGCACTGCTCGAATGGGGGGCTGCGGCGGGTGCTTGGATCATTGAAGATGATTACCTCAGCGAACTGAAACTCAGTGGTAAGGCTGCGCCGCCACTGGCATCTCTGGATGGTGACGGACGCGTCATCTATATAGGCACCTTCAGCAAGACCATCAGCCCCACTTTGCGGCTCGGATTCATGGTCGTGCCATCGGCGCTGGTGAACTTTTTCGGAGACGTCGCCGCTGCACTGTCGCCGGCCTCATCGTTAGCGACCCAGTTGGCCGTGGCGGCCTTCATGCGTGATGGCCACTACCTACGCCATATCCGGCGCATGAAGAGACTCTATGCTCAACGTCGCGATGCCTTGCTGCGACAACTCGGGGAGGGGGGGATATTCAATACAATGGCAGGGTTATCACTGCTGCTAACACTGCCGGACGGCGCCGATGATGTAAAAATCGCAGAAGCTGCTGAGGCGCAGGAGCTTGCTCCTGCGCCGCTATCTATATGGTATGCTGATAACAATAGTAAGGTAAAAAGTGGGCTGTTACTTGGCGTAACCAACCTCTCAGATGCCGTTCTTGAGAGCAGTTGTCGACACCTCGAAGACCTTATCCAACGTCATGCATAACGCGCCTGACTTTGAGAGCACGTTTCAAAGTCTGTCTTGCATTCAGTATCAGGCCAGTGAGCATCCGGTCAAGATCAACTCGTAGTGGATATTGACTCGTCTCTCATATCATGGGACCAGCCGTCCGAAATCGCTCGGCATACGCCCCGTGCTCCAGGCGCGAGCGGCAAATCGCCTCAGGATGTTGCTAAACGACGCTTGCAGGCATGGACTATAGACTGGGGCTGGCGTGAGTGGGGCTGTACCCACGCCGGTCGCAGCTGGGAAATTACTGAGTGAGCGAGGCCCAGGTTATGGCTCGGGCCGCTTCGGGGGTGGTGGCGTCCAGGATCATCCACTCGCAGCGCTGTCTTCGGCGATCAACTAATGCAATCGGGAATTCGACTGGGCTCTGCCGAACCCGGTGGAAGCTCGCTCAATGAAGGAGCCGCCTGGGCGAGAACGCTATCTCACGAAGGCCGAGGCCGGCCGGCTGATATCGGTCGCGCGGGACATGCGCGGCGGGGAGATGTTGGCCGACTTCATCGAAGTGGCGGTAAACACCGGCTGCCGCCGGGGCGAGCTCTACGGTCTGGCGTGGTCCCGCGTGGATCTGGCGAGAGGACAGGAGTCGATCACGCTGCGCTCGACGCACACTAAGTCGGGCAAGCCGCGAACGGTGCCGCTCAACCAACCGGCGGCGGCGGCCATGCGCCGACGGGCGGAATGGAGAGCGTCGAATGCACCTGGTTGCCAGTGGGCATTCGCTAGATCGGGCGGCAAGCCGATTGGATGTCTGCGCAACGGATTCAAGTCGGCGTGTGCGAAAGCAGGCATTGAAGACCTGCGCATTCACGACTTGAGGCACACGGCAGCATCATGGCTGGTGACGGATGGGGTGCCGCTCGAAATGGTCAAAGAGCTGCTGGGGCACAGCTCGATCGTCATGACTCAGCGGTATGCGCACCTGGCGCCGCACCGGGTCAGGGAGGCGGTCAACGGGATCTGGTCGAGCTCACAATCTGGTCACACTCACAATCCAGTGGCTCAGCTTGAGGGCTTCGTTTCGGCGAAAAATCGTTGAAAATCAAGTGGTGCGGATGGGGAGACTCGAACTCCCACACCTTTCGGCACTAGAACCTAAATC